>JAFXYU010000155.1 GCA_017541565.1 bacterium
TACTTATGGGAAGCATTTGACTTATGTATCCGCCAAACGGTGACAGGTAACCACCCAAAAACAGAATTGCGAGAAATAGTGAATTTGCAAAGAACATAGCGTATTCGCTTAAATACAAAAGCGCAAATCTCATTCCCGAATATTCCGTATTGTAACCGCAGACAAGTTCGCTTTCCGCTTCCGGCAGGTCAAAAGGACAACGATTAAGTTCTGCAATAATGCTTATGAAAATTATGAGGAATCCTAAAAAACATGGAAATATAAACCATTTGTTTATTCCTGCCGTCGAATACTGTGCCAAAGTTATTTCTGTTAAATTCATGGAAGAAGCAAGTGCCACTACCGAAAGGACAACAAAAGCAATAGGCAGTTCATAACTCAGGACTTGTGCGATTCCTCTTACGGCACCGATTAGAGAATACTTATTATTGCTCGCCCATCCCGCTAAAAATACGCTTAAAATCGGGAATGCGGCAAGAATTAAATACAATATGATATTTGTAGATGTATTTACAAAAGTGAATTCTGCGCAATACGGAATGATACAAAGAATTGTCATCGCCGGAATAAATACAAGGACAGGTGCCAAATTAAAAAGAAATTTGTTTGCACCCCTAGGTGTTATATTTTCTTTTATCAGAAGTTTGAAAGCATCTGCCAAAGTTTGTAAAAGTCCCCAATAACCGACTCTGTTCGGGCCTTTTCTTTGAGTGAAAAAGCCAAGCAACTTTCTTTCTGCGAGTACCAAAGCAAGTACGACAACCAAAAGTCCTAAGGCAACTATACAAAAAGGAATTACAAAAAATGTAATATTTCCTAATAACTTAGGAATGGAGTGTTTTGCAAGAAATTCAATGTATAAATAATAGAGATAGTTCATTATTTATCTACCTCCGGTAATATTATATCCAAAGAACCCGCAATCGCGATTGCGTCATTCAGATAGTTTTCCTTCAAAATTTCTCTTAATAAATTGACAGAGTAGTAAGAACCTGTCCTCCACTTTAATCGATATGGTTTTTCTTTTCCGTCAGATATAATAAGGCACGATGCCAACCCTCTTGGCGCTTCAATTTCACTATAATATTCACCTTCCGGCAATTTTATGTTAAGGGGATTAATTATGTTCTGCTCAAGCGGAATTTCACGTTTAAGTTCTTCAAGCAGTTGTGAAATAATATTTATACTTTCCCTAATTTCTAAAATTCTTGCCTTATATCTTGCCCAAGCATCACCATCTTTTAATATAACGGTATCAAATATAAGACCGTCATACAGGTAATCATTCTCTCTTGTATCATAGAGAACTCCGGATGCTCTGAGATTAACTCCAGTTATTGCATGGTTTAATAAAATTTTGTCTGTAAGAATTCCTTTGCCTTTGGTTCTTGCGATAAAAATCGGATTGTCGGTTATTATTCGTTCATAATCTTTCAATTTTTTTGGCAGAACAGAAACAATTTCTTCAATGTCTTCAAGAAAATCAATATCTCTCCTGACTCCTCCGGGAATGAAATAATTGTACATCATCCTCTGCCCTGTAAGTTTTTCAAAGAACCTAAGTATCATTTCGCGCTCTCTCATTGCATAGAAGAACGGTGAAGTTGCGCCCAAGTCCATTAAAAAGGCTCCAATCCAGAGCAGGTGCGAAGAAATACGATTCAATTCCAAACAAAGAGTACGGATTTGTTTTACTTTTGGAGTTAACTCAATGTTTAATGCTTTTTCAATATTTCTCAAATAAAGTTCAGAGTAGAAAAATCCGGCAAGATAATCTATTCTGTCAACTACTGGCAGATATTGAATATAACTCATTTTTTCCGCCATTTTTTCCATGCCGCGGTGAAGATATCCTACATCGGGTTCGCAAGATAAAATTTTTTCTCCTTCAAGTTCAAGTATAAGCCTCAATACTCCGTGTGTAGACGGATGTTGAGGTCCCAAATTTAGTTTAAGCGTTGTTATAGTCATTCCAAGCAAGCCTGCTGTCTTTTTCTGTGTAGTCTTTTCTTAATGGATGCCCTTCCCATCCTTCCGGCATGTAAAGTCGTTTAAGCCTGTCGTTTCCGATAAATTTTATTCCGAACATGTCGTAAATTTCGTTTTCGTCTGCAATTGCGGATTTAAATAAATCTATTACACTTTCCGCTTCATCTTTTACAAAAATACTTATTTGTAAATCCTCTTCATTAGATTGCGAATACAAATGATAAATAAGTTCTGTTCCGTTTTCACCTTTGTCTACTGCTGCAATGTCTTTCAGCATAGTATAGGTATATTTTTCGGAAACGTATTTCAGAACTTCGTGTAATTCGTTTTTAATAACTATTTTTTCACCGATTATTTCACTTCCGTCAAAAACTGCCAGAAATTCTTGTATATCCATATATTTTATTCTCCTGTTTTTTCAATTAACAGACTGCAATCATTTTCTTTCAATTTTGAGTTGTGCGAGTCCAAAAATTCTTTTCTTTTTGTAATTGACTCTTTTTTAATTTTTTTCTGTAATTTTTGAATGGCATCCAGCAGGGCTTCCGGTTTAGGCGGACACATAGGAAGATATATGTCAACGGGAATAATTTTATCAATTCCTTTGATTACGGAATAGGATGTATCGCAGAACATTCCGCCGCCGCATGTACATGCTCCCATAGCAATA
>JAFXYU010000156.1 GCA_017541565.1 bacterium
GCCTCAACTACAGCATCTTTTTTATTATTTGTTCCGAATTGAGCAATAAGTTTGTCATTCTTGAACGTTATAATAATTCCGTCAGGTGCAATCTTAACCGGAGTCGCAAGGTTAAGCATTGCTTTTGTCGCAGGACTTTTTACATTACTCAACAAAGTTTCCCAAAGTGTTCTGATATCATTACCTGATGGTTTTTTCGCCATCGGAGGCGGAGTAAATTCAACATCGTTGCTTTGTTCTTTTTCTTGCTTAACAACTGGATTAGAAACCGTTTCCGTTTTTACTGTTTCTTCTTTCTTTATCGGATTTGATTTTACTGTTTCCGTCATATACGGCTTGTTTACGGTTTGCGGAATCCTTGTAGTTGCGTGGATTCCACCGCTTTCAAGAGCCTCAATACGTTTTTGCAAATCCAAAAGTTTAGAATTTTCAGTCATATTGGCTAAATCCACCATACCGACTTCAAGCCACAAATGCTGATTTGATGCCATCTTTACTTCTTTAATATAATATGTAACTCTCTCAATCAAAAAGACAATTTGATGAGTTTCCAACAAATCTTTTTGTTTATTAAGTTCTTCAATCTGCGGAGCGTTTAATCCCGTTAACTCCTGCAAAAGCGACGCTTGACAATTTTTTACAATTAAAAGATTTTTAAAATACTCGGACAAGTTTGTTAGAATCTGAAGCGGTTCATTTCCGGAATTATAAATATCATTCAGAATTTCAATTGCTTCATTCGGAGATGAAGAAATTATTTTTTCGCTCAATTTATTAAGAACATCAAATGAAACTCTGCCGAGGATTGAGTTTACATCGTCAGATGTCACTTCTTTTGTTACTCCGAGCAAACTCAATTGATCTAAAAGCGAAATACTGTCACGCATACCGCCTGCGGAATTTTTCGCAATTGTAAAAAGAGCATCATCCGTAATATTTATTTTTTCATTGTCTGCAATATACCTTAGATGCTTAACGATATCGTCTGTTGTAATTCTTCTGAAATCAAACCTCTGACAACGGCTTTTTATCGTATCAAGAACTTTATGAACCTCTGTTGTAGCAAGAATAAATATTACATTTTCCGGCGGTTCTTCTAATGTTTTTAAAAGTGCATTAAATGCGTGATTTGTCAGCATGTGAACTTCGTCTATAATATAGATTTTATACTTTCCGTGTACCGGAACATATTGAATTTTCTCTAATATATTCTGTGCATCTTCTACTTTTCTGTTGCTTGCCGCATCGATTTCTATTACATCAATCGGAATGGTATTTGTAATATCTTTACAACTTTCACACTCACCGCAAGGATGAACTGTAGGGCCGTTTTTGCAATTAAGAGATTTTGCCAAAATTCTCGCCGTAGAAGTTTTACCGGTTCCTCTCGGACCGGTAAAAAGATATGCGTGCGCAATCTTACCCAACTCAATAGCATTTGTCAGAGTCTTTTTTATATGCTCCTGACCGACAAGTGTATCAAGTGTCTGCGGACGATATTTCCTATAAAGCGGTATATAATTTTCACCCATAAAACAAGTTTAGCATAAAAACTTTTATTGTTCAGAGTTTTTTTCAACAGGCACGTTCTCTGTTTTATCGGGAAGTACATCCTCTTTAAACATACGCAGTATATTTGAAAAAGACGGTGTTATATCATCATCCGTATCTCTTTGGCTCGCTTGATTTTCATACCTAAACTGCCCAAAATCAAAATGTTTGGCAGGTTGTTTACTCAAATCCAGATAAACCTCATCCTCTTCGGCATAGACAGCCGAACAAAATATCAAAAGAATAAACACAAAAATCTTTTTCATAAACACCTTCTAAAGATTGTCTTTTCCTTTTCGCCTTTTCTTGACCTTAGGCTCTTTTTCATTACATCCGAGCGCTTCGTTCAAATGCTCAATAAGTTCATCCGAATGCTTTAACACAGCGTGCTGACTCTTGTGGTGAATATCAACCAAATGATAGTGCAAAGCCTCTTCAACCTGAATCAGCGATTGATTATAAAAATGCAAACTCTTAATATAATTTTGCATTGCCGTTATATAATCTTTTCTTGCATCCTGAAGTGCTACATAGTTCAGACTTCCGTCTTTATATAGTTTTTCAACTACGTTGATATTTTCTAAAGCCTGTTTTGCGGTTGCTTGGGCATAAGGAACGTCCTCCGCAGCAAAATCAAGGTTATTAAACGCTCTTTGAACTTCGTATGATAAATCTTTTTTGAAAAGTGCAATTTCGTTATCCGCTAAATTTAATTGAGCATCAGCACCCTTTATTGAATGTTTCAAATCCATCAGATTAATTTCTGTTGACAAATTTACACCGACCGCAAGGCTGTTATTCGACATCTCAGTAGAATTATTGTACCCATAACCTACATTTGCGGATAATTCCGGAAGATACTTTCTTTTTACAAACTTCAAAGCCTGCTCCATGGCATCTCTTGTCGATTCTAAAACTCTTAAATCAGGACTGCTCGCATAAGCGATTTCAAGTCTGTTCTCAACCGGAATATCAAAATTATGAGGAACAAATTCCGAAGGAATATATTGTTTTTCGTACCCAAAATCATGCTTATAATTGAATGTTTCCGTATTTAGAATATTATATGCCGGAGTATTATCAATAAACATTGCATTACTCAAATCGACTTTTGCATTTTTCAAAACCGTTTTTGCATAACATAATTCAAAACTTGCTTTACTCAACTGAACCTGTGCTGTCGTTTTATCAGGAGTACCTTTTGCCATTTTTAAATATTTTCTGCAAATTTTAACATTATCTTCAGCCACATCAACTAAAGCCTGCGCTCTCAAAACCTCGTAATATTTTTCTTTTACATCAAACAAAGTCATACAAAGGCTGTCCATAAACTCGTATTCTGCACCGATTTTATAAAACTCTTCCATTTTAATATTGGCTATCGATTTACCAAAATCCCATACTAATTGGTTTACTGCAACTCCGACATTCGGAAGTTCTCTGTAGTAGTGATTGATTCGATTTTTATTGTAATTATTTTCGTTATAATAACCTACCCCTGCACCAATTACGGGAAAGAATGCGGATTTTGCAATTCCGACATTGCTTTTTGCAACATCCAATTCATATTTTTTACGTTTAATTTTCGGACTGTTTCTGAAAGCAAGCGCAACACACTTTACTACATCCAAATCCGTTCCGTCCTTAACTACGACCGTTTGGAACAGTTCAGAATGTTCTACATGCTCATCATGAGCCTGTGATACTATATTTCCGCTGCCAAGCATAGCAATACATAATGCGAGGCAAAGTGCAATCTTTTTCTTCATACCGTTATTATATCACACACAAAAAACACTAACGGAATTTTTAAGAACCGAGATTTTAATATTCTCTTTCAAATTTTTCTTTTCACCGTCGATGTGACAAACAGACCAATTGTTTTCTATCTGCACTTCTTCACCCTTCAAATACTCGGCTCGAAAACTGTTTTTTCTTATATTTAAAAGAATCAGCAAAAACTCAAAAAAGAAAATAATCGGATTTGTCATTTTTAGGATAAAAATATCCATAAGTCCGTCATCAAGATTTGAATTATTCCCTACGGAAACACAATTCTTATACATATTGGTAGCATTGGCAAATATAATACAGGAGGAGTTTATGGAATATTTTTTGCCGTCAATGGTAATATCATACTTTTTATTCTTCAATCTGAATCCGAATAAAATTCCCGCAATAAAATATGCAAAATACCCAAATTTGTTCTTTAAAGATTGAGGTGTTTTGCAAATTATATCAGAATCATATCCAAAACCGCATCTTAGCGCGGAAAAGTTTTCGTTTACCGCTAAAACATCAACCTTTTTTACTTTTTGTTTTTCAATAATTCTGAGTATTCTGCCCAGCCGTGAAGACAATCCTAATTTTGCCGCAAGTAAATTTGCCGTTCCGCAAGGAATTATTCCGAGAACCTTCTCAGTATTAACAAGATACGGCAAGACCTTGTTAACGGTTCCGTCTCCGCCCATCGCAAAAATAGTGTCAAACGGCGCTACATCCAGTTCTTTAAGTTCATCAATATCAACGAACTTAAAATCCTTAGTGTATTTCAAAACAAAAGAAATGACACTTTTTTTATACTTTATTGCCTGCTTTCTTCCTGCATTAAAGTTTGTTACTATTAGGATGCGTTTCATCATATTCGTATTTTAGAATAAATCATTATTAAAATAAAGCCTAACAAATATCCGCCAATAACATCTGTCGGATAATGAACACCAATCCACACTCTTGATAAGCCAACAAACAGTATCCACAGCACTGCAAACAAAATACCCATATATTTTAAATATTTGTTTTCACAATATTTGCAAAGAAAATATATCACCAAACCCCATACCGTAAAAGTAACCACACTGTGGGTTGAAACATAGCTGAAACTGTGAGGATGGACTGCTATCTGCAAATCGACAGGCGGTCTTGGTCTCTGAAAAATCGGTTTTAATATAAATTTACTAGTATAGGCAATTAACGGCACTACAGTCATCGCAATTGCAGGAGCAAAGTTTTTTACCTTCAAACCCCATACATATGACAAAAATATGGGAATAAAAACCATAATCCAGTAAAGTATACAATCTGCAAGTAACGGAATTGCTACAGGAAGAATGTTTAAAAGTCCCTGCACAAAAATTATAACAGACTTGTCCCATTCTGTTATAACAGGACAAGTCTTAATTGAAATTGTATATAAAATAAATATTATTACTAATGCAATTAGTTTTTTCATTTTAAGAAAATTAATACCTCTTACTGCCTTATTGCCTTATGTTCTTATTACCCTGAATTATTAATGACATCCGCATCCGGCACATTCACCTGAGCATTTGTGTTCAGGTTTTACTGTTGAACAGAAATGATCACGGTCGACATAATATTCACCCTCCAACGGGAAAATTGTCATCCAGAGATTTTCTCTCCAATCTTTATCGAGGATTTCCTTCACTTCTGACGAATACTTA
>JAFXYU010000157.1 GCA_017541565.1 bacterium
GATTTTTGTTGCAAATATATACATCATTAGATTTTTTGGTATGATGGTTGTAAATTACAACTAAGTATTTTTGAGAAACATTAAAAGTGGGAGTAATAAAATTATGAAAAAGTTTTTAAGTACAGTATTGTCGCTGATGATATTTGTCATGTATTCAGGCGTGGCTTATGCGGCTCCGAGTGCAAAAAAATCAGCAGCGAAAAATACAGTTCAGTCGGTAACTGTTGAAAAAACCGCTGAACAAAAGGCTGCCGAACAAAAGGCTGCAGCGGAAAAACAGGCAAAACAAATGCAGGCAATGGCTGCTGCTACAAAATCTCATTTGAAGCCGGCTGCAAATGCAAAATCGATTGATTTGGCTTTTGTTTTTGACGGACCTTCAGATAAGAACCAACAGGTTTTGGCAAAATTCCAACAAACAATAAAAGTTCAATTATTGCCTGATTATATTGCTAATTTCCCTAAGGATTTGGTATTTACAGGTGACTGGACGGAAAAAGGTGCTATCGCGGCTTCTGATAAAGCCCTTGCTTCACGCGCAAGAATGGTTATTTCTTTGGGATATTTATCAAGTAACTATTACACAGGAAAGAAAAATAAAAACAAATATGTTGTAACAATTGACCAGTACGGTTTAAGAGATTTTGGTGACAATTTCTTTAACCCGATACAGCAAATGACAACAGACTTTGTTACATTCAAAGTTCTTAATCCGAATATCAAAAAGACTGCTATTTTAATAAATGAAACTTATTATAAAACAAGAAATGACTGGAATGCTTTTATATCAAAGAAACTTAAAGAGAAAAATTGTGATTTGGCATTTGCGGTTGTTCCGGTTAACTCAAATATCAGCGCATCTCTCGCTAAAATTCCGAGTGATGTTGATTCGGCTTTCGTAACTCCTTTGTACAATCTGACATCTGCTCAGAGAAAAGATTTGTATAATCAGTTAAACGCTAAAAAACTTCCGACCTTCTCATCTGTCGGTAAAGAAGATGTAGAGTTGGGAGCAATGCTTGGTACTTCAACATTTGACGTTGATAAAAAATTGGCTGAAGCGACTTCTTTCAATATTCACGGTGTACTTCACGGTAATGTGGTAAAGAATGAAAAAATACCTTTCTATGATGACAAGGTAATTTTCTATAATGCTGATACAGGTGAGGCTCTCGGATATACACCCGCATTGCGCTTATTGAATAACGCAACCGTTATTTCAAATAAGCCTAAAACAACTTATGATTTAAGCACATTAATCAAGACCTTGGATGAAGGCAACCTTGATATGGCAAGAAAACAATTCCTTGTAGATGCCGCAAGACGTTCTGTTGCAAGTGCGTATCTCAGATACCTTCCGACTTTGAGATTGGATTTGGGTTATCAAACTTATAACAGTTCTTATGCGAAATCTTATGCGGATGTTCCGACAAGAGCAGGTGCATTTACAATAGGTATGGACCAGATTTTGTATTCACCTGATTTGGTAACAAACATTATTGTTAAACATAAAAAATTAAAATTTGATAAGGCTGAAAACGCTTTAACTAAAGCAAATACAGAATATCATGTTGCGGATTTGTACATCAATACTTTGATGCTCGCAAATATGCTCAATATTCAGGAAGAATATGTTCAGGAAACAAGAGAAAATCTTGCAATTGCGCGAGTTCGTGAAAAAACAGGTAAATGCGGATACGAAGAAGTATTCCGTTGGGCAGGTGAGGTTAGTGAAGCGGAAAAGAAATATCTTTCTATGAAGGCTGATTATAAAAACCTCATAGTACAAATCAACAAGTTGATGAACAGAGATCAGAAAGAAGATTTGGCATTCAAACCGCTTACGGCAAATGACCCCGCATTCTTTACTACTGATTTGCATGTAATCGACCACGTTCGCGATCCGAAAAAACTCGGCAAGTTTACGGATATGTTGGTAGAAGAAGTTCAATACCTTTCACCTGAAACAACAAAGTTGAAAGCGGCAATCGCTATGAAGAAAGCAGAAATGTCAAATTACGGTCAAAAATTCTTTATGCCGAATGCTAAAATGTCACTTGAATACACAACTCAATTTGACAGACAACTGCCTTATGAAAGTGAAGGTAACAGACAAATGCAATATGTTGGCGGCGGCTACGGTTATGCGGCAGCAGCATCCGCTTACGGTCCTGCAGCAGGTCCTGCGGGTTTTGCTCAAGGTATAAATTCGCCGTACTTGTCACTTGATAAACATTCAATGAGATTCTTCATAGGCGCTCAGTGGAAACCGATTGAAGGCGGACATAAGATTGCTGAAATTGCAAGATGCAAATCCGAGTTGAACGAATTGAATGCATACTTGGAAGAAGTTAATACCGAAATAGAAATGCAGGTTCGCTCGGTTGTAAACCGTGCAATATCCAAATACTTTATGATTGAAAAATCATATAAAGCAATGTTCGCTGAATCTGAAAACTACGAAATGGTAAAGGCTAAATACTTGAGAGGTGAAGTACCGATTAACCAGATTGTTGATGCACAGCAGTTGTATTTGAAGGCAAAAATTGATGCAATGAACTCTCAATATGAGTTCTTTAAAGAACTTATCTGGGTACAAAGAGGTCTTCTGTCTGTAGATTGGACTCAAGCAAGCGGTGAGGCAAAGAAATGGATTAAAGGTATTCCGGCAATCCTTCCGGCTGAAGAAGACTTCACGCTGTAAGTTGTGTAGGAACTTTGAATATATTAATACAGGGATTGGATATCATCCAATCCCTGTATTTTTATTTTATATACATAAAGTTGAAAAATGAATAAAGGTGGGTTATAATATAAACAACAGGGTGGCGGTTTGTCAGACCAGCCAGATACTCTGTGAGAGGTTTAAGTGGTGCTTACCGTTTACGGTGGGTGCCACTTTTAATTATGCATAAAATCAAAAGAATTAATAATAAACTCAGATTGAATTCACTCATAATTCACCCCCTTTCTAGTCGGGCAACTAACCCGAGGTCTAAGTGTAAATTGGTGGTTAGTGTCCTTTTGAAAAGAGTATCCGTTACCCTGTTGTTTTTTAAATATTTAATGTATTTTCCTATATTATAGCATAAAAGAGTCTTTATATATAATTTTTAGTTTAGTATTATTCATTAACAACCTCCTTTACGAAAGTTGTTAATAAAATAGGTAGAGAGATTACTCTCTCTTACGGACGTGCGACTTTTCAGCATTTCTATCATATAAACTTCCTTTACCTATTTATCGTTACGCATATTCTATCTTAAAAATCCCATTGTTGTAAATATTTTGGGGTACGAAATTACACTTGAAAAAGCGGTAAAATAAAAAACGGACTGCACAGACAGTCCGTTTTTACTAATAGTTATTCACTCCGTTTACTACATTTTAATAAGTTCTCTTACGTCTTTTCTCTTAACTTTTCTTGTAGTTGTCTTAGGAAGTTCGTCTTTTGAAATTACGATATTTGTCGGACGTTTGTATTGAGCCAATCTTTCAGAGAGTGATTTAACATCCAAACGAATCATTCTTTCAATATCTTCTTCCGTATAGGAGTTATAGAGTTCTGCTTTCGGAACGATTACCGCAGTAACTTCTTCCGTGCCGTCTTTAGCACCGAATGTTCTTGATGTTCCGAGAACGCAGACTTCCGCAACATAATTGCTCTTTTCAAGAACTGCTTCTACTTCTTCAGGGAATACTTTTTTACCGCCATTAAGTACAATCATATTCTTGATTCTTCCCGTGATATGCAAATGACCGTCTTTATCAATATTTGCAATATCGCCTGTATGGAGCCAGCCGTCTTCATCAATAACTTCTGCTGTCATTTCCGGCTGATTGTGGTATCCCTTCATAACGGACGGGCCTCTTAACCAGAGTTCACCGGTTGTAGGCTCAATTTTAGCCTCAAAGTTCTTTAACGGTCTGCCAACTGATGCCATATCCCAGCGCTTGTCAGTGTTTACGCAGACAACAGGGCTTGTTTCGGATAAACCGTACCCTTGATATACTTTTATACCTATTCTTTCAAAGAATTTTCCTACATCCCAATCAAGCGGAGCGCCGCCTGCAATACATCCTTCAAATTTGCCGCCAAAGTTGGCATGGATTTTTTTGAAAAGCAGTTTTTTAATACCGTAAGAAGGGATGTATTTTGCCAAATGGTACATAACACCAAACATAAACTGTGTGAACTTCGGTGCTGATTTGATTTCTTTTTCAATACCTGCTTTAAGAAGTTTGAGGAATGCAGGTACTACAATCATAAATTCAATACCTTTTTCCTTCATAATATCGGTAATATCTTTCGGTTTAAGGCTTGTTGTGTAGTAGATTGTATGTCCAAAGTTCAGGAACACAGAGAAACCTACCGTCATTTCAAACAAGTGGTTCATAGGCAAGATTGAAAGCATCGTCATCTTTCTGCCCTTTGGTAAAATTTCGTTTACCGGGTCAGTCAGGCATTCCAATTGAGCGTTAACGTTTTTGAAAGAAATTTCAACACCTTTTGGAGCGCCGGTTGTACCTGATGTATAAATAATAAGCGCAGTAGACTTAGAACTTCTTTGTCTCCATTTTGCGTTATATTGTTCCGGAATTGAATAGATATCAGCAATTTCCGGATTATTTGAATGTTCATCAATCAAAATGATGTGTTTAATTTCAGGAATCATTTTTTGAAGTTCTATTGCTGTTTCGAGATAATGCTGTGAAACGAGCATTATTGTAGGAAGGCAGTCAGACAAAATTGACTGTAATTCATACTTTGACAATTTGATATCCAACGGAACCGTTATGGCACCGGACAGAGTCGAAGCAAATACGCATGCTCCGTATTCCGGTTTTGATTCCGAAAGGATTGCTATTGCATCACCTTTTTTAAATTCCAAATCTTCAATTATGTATCTGGCAATCTTTCTGGATAAGAGTCCCAGTCCTTTGTATGTAAATTCTCTCCAACCGTATTTGCCTTTAATACCGAGTGCTATACGATTTTCGTAGTCTGCCGTCTTGTTTTCGATGTGAGATAAAATACGGCTGTTTCTTAATTCCCCATGTGTCATAATTTTTAACTCCTTAAATCTATGTTAAAACACACAATATGCACCAACTATAGGATTATTATATTACCCACATAAAAAAAAATCAATCACTAATTAAATAATAGCCTTAATTCCGAGCCAAATCAACAACAGTCCGGCAAGAATTTCCAGTACTTTTGAGGGTAAATACCTTGTTTTTCCGCCAAGCCAGAAACCGAGAGCCGAGTTAACAAATGTTACAAAAGCAATTAATATTGCGGGTTTTAAAATATGATTTCCCATAAGTGAAAGCGAAATTCCTGCCGAAA
>JAFXYU010000158.1 GCA_017541565.1 bacterium
GTTAAAGACAAATAAACCGAATTGTATTATGCTTAATCCTGCTATTAGTGCTGTAAATATAAAAAATGAATTGCCTATAGGGAATGTAATATCATTAAAAATCAGAATAGGAGTTAATAATACGCTTCTTAATATTGAGCGAACAGGAGAAAGATATTCGCCATTTTCTGATACAACTTTAATTTTTAAAATTCTCTTACCGATAGTTTGTCCATTACAAAGAGAACTGTTTTGTAAACCGTAATATAAAACAAAAATTAAAAATCCGATTAATATAGAAAAATTTCCTATCTGCAATAATTGATTATATAGTAATTTACATAAAATCATGCCAAGTAACACTAATATAATTGAATCAGTACAAAAAGCAATTATTCTTTTTCCAAAAACATAGTTTTTTTGCACGCTAATCTCCTCGTTAAATAAATTTTATCAAATTTTGAGGGTATAATCAATAAATTATTTCAAATTACCTATTTTGTCCTTTTGTACAACTTAGGTAATGTCTACATTTAAACTAATTACTCATTGTAAAATAACAGTCGGTTTGAGAAGAAAGAACAGAGATTTTGAGAATTATTTTGGTGCAAAAAATTGCACCGTACAGACTTAACACTTCTTAACAAAACAGGCAATTTTTTGTAAGGTAATGTTTTATATATACATAGTAGAAGTGATTTAATAGTGTGCTTATGTGCAGAAAGTAGGTAAATATGCAAATGTCAAGTACTAGTCCTATACCACCAGAACAAAAATTGCCACCATACCAAGCTGTCAGATTGACTGATGATTTACAAAGACCTGGTGGAGTAGCTCGTTATTATAAAAAACTTGCAGCTCAACGACAGAATATTGAAAAAACAGTTAAAGAAGCTCTTTCAAGGCAAGAATGTAAAAATGGGGCAAAACAACTTGCTACCGTTTTAAGAAAATTTCACAATATATAATCTATGTAGGTTTAAATGAACATTACAGGTGAAACAGGTATATATAACTCATCAACAAGAGAAGGCTACGCAAGAAACGCAGCTTATAATGTTATGCAACATGACAAGCAAGTCAAAGCAAGTAACAGTAACAATCTTGACGAGATTGAGTTTGAGAATATAAGATATTCTATGTTGCAACAAGCAACTAAAGATGAGTACATCAAAGACGCTAAAGTTTATGCTGATGAAAGTATAAAGGCATTATCTGATAAAGGCAAGGTATCTAAAGAGGACTTTATACCTAAAGATGTTATCCCTACTATGCGTGAAATGCTAACGAAGTTCTTTAATGTAATAGACTTGAACAATGACGGCTATATTGACATCAATGAGAACACTGCTCATGTTATGGTAATGGACTGTGCCAAAATATCTGACGACCTAGAGAATGTAACAATGGAAAATGCAGACGGTGTAGTTGACAGTCATAATAAGAAGAACATTGATAGGTACATATTAGAAAGACCAGAGCAAGCAAAACAGTTACTTAAAGAGCAGAATATACAGTAATGATTATGCAAATGGTTCAAGCCTATTTAAAAAGTTGTACAGATTACCTAGCCTGTAGGTTGGGGTTTTAACCCAACAATAACTTTCAAAAGTGACTTTTCGGAATGGCTGTTGTTTAAATACAATAGCCATTTTGGCGATTATGCAAATTCAATGCGAAACAAAATGAGTAGAAAAAGTCACTTTTCGTCCGATTTGAAATTATAAAATTAAAATACTTCCGACCGCTACAATTTAGTGGTGTTGGGGTAGAAACCCCAACCTACATTTGTTTACTTACGAGCAAAACGGACAAAAAAATACAGACTTAAATATACATTAGTTATTATTTATACATTAATAGCAATCGGTGCGGGCTTAAAATCCGGAGAGGGCGGGATTCGAACCCGCGGTAGAGTCACCCCTACAACGACTTTCGAGGTCGTCACCTTCAACCACTCGGACACCTCTCCAACAAAATCTATTATATCACGCTGAAATTCTATTTTAAAATATTTTCAATTTTTTCAAAAACCTGCATTGGTTTCAGTTCACTCATACAGGGTGTTATACCGCCTTTTTCACCCATATATTTGCACTTCTTCTTCCAGCAATATTTACATTCAAAATCCGAACTTATCCAGTACCCATTCTTACCGTACGGCTTGATTTTGTCTGGCGAAGTCGAGCCTAACAGAGCCAAAGTCTTAACATTATACGCTGATGCTATGTGCAAAGGACCTGTATCACCGGAAACCACCAAATCCGCCTTGGATAAAATCGCCCCTGATTCCTCCAGCGACAAATCGCCGCTTAAAACCACTACACCATCTTTTTTTAGTGTAGTATGAATTTCTTTTTCTGATGAACTTCCGCAAACAAAAATTGTTCCGCCAAAATTTTTGAGAACCATATCGGAAAGATTGTTCCAAAAATCCAAACTCCACATTCTTCCCGCCCTGTTTCTGCTTGTTGCACCTCCGGGAGTAAATACGAAGAACGGTCTTTTGTACCCATCCAAAATTCCGTTTATCTTATTTTCTGAATCCGGATTAATTCCCAAATACAACCTGTCCGGAATTTCAATATCGGAGAAAACCGTTTTGGCTGTTATAAAGAAATCCTCTACCCAAGATTTTCCGTACTGTTTTTTGGGAACAATTTTTCTCGGAAACGAAAGAAATGAAAGTAAAAAAGTTTTAAGAGTGTTATTCAGGTTAAAAATAACATCATATTTTTCCTCAGCAAAAATCTTCGACATCTTATAAATATACCCGAATTTTTTACCCGCTTGTCTGTCCCAAGTAAAAATCTTATCAATATAAGGGTTATTGCCCATCAAACCGACAACTTCTTTTTGAAGAACATAATGAACTTCGCAGTCGGGATATTTTAACTTAATTGCATAGGGAATAATTGTCGTAAATACGGCATCACCTATCGCTCCCAGTCTTATAATAAGTATTTTTTTTATATCTTTCATATTCGGGACTAAAAACCAATCCTCTTCAGCCATTCAACGACTTTTTGTTCGGCTTCTTCTCTGTCATTTTGTGCCGTATGACCGTATACTGCGAAATCCGTTTTATGAACGCCGCCGCTTCCTTCGTGAGTACAGAAATAGTAAACTGTCTTATTTGAAAAATCATAACTTTCCAAAAACTTATACACCGGCATCGGCATATCGCCCCACCAGTTGGGATATCCGACAAAAATCGTATCATACTCACCTTCAACAGTGCCGATTATTTCAGGACGAACATTCGACTCTTTTTCCTTCTTTGCATATTCTATCAACAAAGGGTATTTATTCGGATAATTATCCTCTGCAACCATAATTTCAAAAATATCCGCACCTGTTTTTTTAGCAATCATTTTGGCTATAATCGCCGTGTTTCCTTCCAAAACGTCACCGACACCGTATTGTTCACCTGTTCTTGAAAAATATGCAACCAAAGTTTTTGACATTAAACGTTCCCTTTCGATTATTGATATTCTACCCATTCACAACAGATAAGACACAAATCTTCGCCTGTCTCTTTGTGCTTTAAGGCATGCAGAGTTTTGTTTCCTTCTAGATTTTGCACACACGAAACCAAACACTCACCATATTTTATTTCCTTTTTGTACACCATGTCAATAGTCTTGAGTTTATGGGTCTTTCTGAACTCTAGTTCTATCGGTTCAAGCGCCCAAACAATATAATTACCGTTATTTGCGTGTCTGTTTACGTCAATATCATTGTATCTGACTTCAAATTCTTTTGAAGAATGAACCTCTGTTATCTGAGGGATTTTGTTATACTTCAAATCGTTTTCCTGTTGAACAAATTTGCTCATATACGGATTACCCGAAATTACATTCTCGGCATTAACAATAGACATTGTTTTAAAATCCACCAAAGACCACACACTTGAAGCCTTAGCGAGAGTCTTATTTCCGGAAAGAAGTTCAAAATTACGATACGCAAACAGTTTATTACATCCCCGCGGTTCTGTTCTTAAAACCAAACTCTGAATATCAGAAGGATACTCATTAAATTCAATTCTGTATTTTAAAAGCACCCACATAAGATTTTGGGGATAAATGAACGAATAACCGAAACCAAGCCTTTCCGCATTATCACTCGCTATATCCTGAAAAAAGTTCAAAAGAGAAAACGGTTTTAACGTTTTATCAAAATCCAAATCCGAATATCTTATATTTATTTCTTCTTCGGACATTTTATTCTGCATAACTGCAAGCATAATATAACCCTCTATTAACAAGTTTCACTTTGAATATACTAACATAAAATTTTTATTTTTTTACAATAGTTTTACACAGAAATATGTTTAGGATAAACTTATCTTAAAGAAAAGAGAAAATTCTATGACTATCTTATATTTTTATATAACACTTTTCACAATATACTTTGTGATTCTTGCGTTTGTAAGCATCAAACCTGTAAAAAAGTACAGGGATAAATATACGTCGAAAGACTCAAATTTGTGCGTCGTAGTATATGCAACCGGCGAAGTTCCCATGTTGGAAAACCTTATTAAGCAACTCAAGAATCAGGACTTTGACCACGACAGATACTCTATACATATCGTTTTGGATAAAGTCGAAAACCCTCCGGAAATTCTTTTTCAGGCAGAATTGGGTGTAAATGTTATAAACGTCAACAATCTTGAACCGATTGGAAAAAGTCAGGCATATTCAATTCTTGCGGAAAAACTTTGCGAAGCACCAAATCTTGATGCGTTTGTTTTTCTTGATTCAAAGAACTATGTCGACTCAAACTTTTTATCAACAATAAACTTCTATTTAACAAAACATGACGTTTTCATGCCGGAAATAAACTACATCGGCGAATACAAAGATCAAAAATTCTGGGATTGCGTAAGAATGACTTATGTGAGATATATCTCAAAATTCGTATATTCAACCAGAACACGAATGGGATTAACCAACCTCATCAACACGGATGCCTTTGCAATAAGAAAAGATGTTCTTAATCAAATCGGATCATTTGACTTTAAGGATAAATCCTCTGAGTTAACATACACAATGAAACTTGCACAGGAAGGTTATCAGACCGCTTTTGTCGAGGATTTAAAAAATATATCGGGATGTCCGTGAATGTGATTTGAGAATTCCTTCCGTTTCAAAGAGATTTAGAGTTTTCTGGAATAATATATCACACGCTAACAATACAAAAAGTTTTGAATATGCACTTGTACAGATTGCACCGAACTGGCTTGTATTTACGTTAATATATTTACTTTTATTATCGCACTCATATATTATGCCGTTTATCGTAAACTATTCAATCATATTGATAACCGCAATAATTCTTGTACTTGCATTCTGTATGAGTTTGTTTAATGCAAATATATTTGCAAAAGAATACATATATCTTTTTGCATACCCTGCATTTTCACTCGGACATCTGATAAACAACCTGCCACCTATAAGATTTGTAAGAAACTTTATCAAAAATCGAAACAGAAAACACAATATAGAAAAAATGGTTACAAATGTCATTGTGTCTGACGGCAAAAAAGATTTTCAGTGCCAGTTAGAATTAATCTCGGATGACGGACTTGCACGAGTAAAATTTATAAATAACAGAAAATCATACACCACAAAAAACAACCACCTCAGAATGGTTGATGCATTAAAAGAACTATCTCAAAAACTTGATGATTACGGACTTTATTTAAAAATATGTCATAATTGCAAATATTTCCAACCGACAGTTGACGGTACTACAAACATGATAAAAGGTGTCTGCAATTGCCAGTTTGAGGGCAGAGTTTCAGGAGATATAATACCAACACTCGTTTGGAACACATGTCCAAACTTTGAAAAACAAAATGTAGTAAACTTATTTTGATCAAAATACCAACTTTATTGACCGTTAACGCTAAATATGCTATAATTTACCTTAATTTAAAAGTTATAGGAGAATCCTAATGGTTGTATAGTATACAGATGAAGATTTTGACAAACTTCTTGAAAAATATGATTATAAATTTAAACGAGGAGACATTGTCTAAGGGGTTGTGTGTTTTTATGAATCTGACGGTGCTATAGTCGATATCGGTTCAAAAAGCGCTGCTTTTGTTCCTTCTTACGAAGTTTCCTCCGACAAGAAGGCAAAAGTAGAAGATGTTCTGGAAAAGAACACTGAGTATGAATTTCTCATCGTTCAAGACTGCGACGAAAACGGTAAATTTACACTTTCATACAAAAAAGTTGCCGCTGCACATACTTGGACAGAACTTGAAAAAATTAAAGAAGCCGACGAAACAATTGCCGCAATAGTAACTCAAATCGTTAAAGGCGGAATAATAGTTGATATTTCGGGAGTTCAAGGGTTTATTCCGCAAGGTCAACTTTGCGCAAGGGAAACTGTTTGTGCGGTGGGCGATAAAATTGAAGTTAAGATTTTGACTTTGGATAAATCTCAAAATAATCTTATTTTATCCAATAAGAAGGTCTTTGAAACAAATCTTGCAGAAGTTCGCAAAAATGTATTTGAGCAAATTGAAGTCGGACAGGTTGTCAAAGGTGAAGTCGTAAGAATCACTGATTTCGGTGCATTCGTTAATGTTGGCGGTGTTGATTGCTTACTGCCGCTATCACAGATATCTTGGAAATGGGTTGAACATCCTACCGATTTATTAAAAGTCGGACAAGAAATCAACGTAGAAATAATTGATATTGATTATAAAAAACAAAGAATCAGTTTAAGCTTGAAAAATACGGAACCCGATCCGTGGATTAGAGCAGAAGAAGAACTAAAAGAAGGCGACGTAAAAGAGGGAGTAATAACCCGAATAAAACCATTCGGCGCTTTTGTTGAAGTTCTGCCCGGAGTAGAAGCGCTCCTTCCACAGTCTGTTCTGATACAATACCAGAACAAACACGGAAAAATTCTTGAAGCAGGCTCAAAATTAGATACAAAAGTTGTTAAACTTAATGCAAAAGACAAGAGAATTTCATTAGGTTTACCGGAAGTTGAAGAAGAAGAAACAAAAGAATAAGTTTTTAAGAGGCGATTAAATCGCCTCTTTTTTTTGTTTAATATTTTCTTTTGTTATAAAATTGATAACAAGAGGAAGAACTTATGAAAAAAGATATTGACTGGACTTCTTTAGGTTTCGGTTACATAAAAACAGATTACAGATACGTTTCTAATTTTGTAAACGGTAATTGGGACGAAGGTAAAATTACGGAAACCGAGAACATAACCCTGAATGAAAGTGCATGCGTTCTACAATATGCCCAAACTGGTTTTGAAGGGCTAAAAGCATACGAAACAGCCAACGGCAGAATTGTTTGCTTCAGACCTGACTTGAACGCACAAAGAATGGTTGAATCAGCAAAACGTCTTGAAATGCCGCCATTTCCGGAAGACAGATTTATTGATGCGGTAAAAACAGTCGTAAAAAAGAACATTGAATACGTCCCGCCGTACGGTTCAGGCGCAACACTTTATATAAGACCATTTATGTTCGGTTCAAATCCTGTTATGGGAGTAAAACCCGCTAACGAATATCAATTCAGAATTTTTACATCACCAGTCGGTCCTTATTTCAAAGGCGGAGCAAAACCTATTACACTTAGGATTCCTGATTTCGACAGAGCGGCACCGCGCGGAACGGGACATGTTAAAGCAGGTTTAAACTACGCAATGAGCCTTCACGCAATTGTTGATGCACACAAACAAGGTTATAATGAAAATATGTACCTGGATTCCGGCACTCGTACAAAAATTGAAGAAACCGGCGGAGCGAATATCATTTTTGTATCAAAAGATAATAAAGTAATTACACCAAAATCAAACTCGATTCTGCCTTCTATAACAAGACGTTCCTTGATGTACGTTGCGGAAAACTATTTGGGGCTAAAAACAGAGCAAAGAGAAATTTATAAAGAAGAACTTGAAGATATGAAAGAGTGCGCCCTTTGCGGCACGGCAGCGGTTCTTTCGCCTGTCGGGAAAGTCGTTGACCACGACAAAGAAATAAAATTTCCTTCCGGAATGGAAAAACCGGGCGAAATCACCCAAAAATTATATGATACACTTACAGGTATTCAGATGGGAAAAATTGAAGCGCCTGAAGGCTGGATTGTGGAAATTGCCTGATAAAACTTTTGGTATAAAATTGATTTTATGAAAGATTATTTAATAGATACGCATGCACATATTGATATGTTTGAAGAAAGCGTTGAAGAAACTTTGAACCTGATGTCGGAATACTCAGTCAAAAAAGCGGTAATTCCTGCTGTCGAAATCGGCACACAAAATAAAGTGGCAGAAATTGCTTCAAACTACGAAAATCTCTACGGAATGATCGGCATTTTCCCATCGGAAGCAAAAACTTATACCATTGAATTTGAAACAGAAATGGAAAAAATTGCAAAAACAAATAAAAAAATCGTTGCAGTCGGAGAAATCGGACTGGATTATTACTGGGATAAATCTTTTATCGAACTCCAAAAGGAAGTTTTTATAAAACAAATAAAACTGGCTAACAGACTAAATTTGCCGATAGTTGTTCACGATAGAGAGGCTCACAAAGACTGTTTTGACATTATTAAATCAGAAAATATAAATTCCAAGGTTCTTTTTCACTGTTTTTCCGGAAGTGTTGAGTTTATGGAAGAATGCGTAAAAGAAGGATGGTATATCGCATTAGGCGGTGTTGTAACATTTAAAAATGCCGTAAAAATGAAAAATGTGGCAAGAGAAATTCCACTTGATAAACTCCTGTTGGAAACGGACTCTCCGTACCTTACTCCCGTACCATACAGAGGCAAACCAAATAAACCTGCTTATGTAAAATATGTAGCGGAAGAAATTGCAAAAATAAGACAAATTTCTGTTGATGAGATAATAAATACAACAACAGAAAATGCAGAAAGGTTTTTTGGAATTTGAAAAAAGAAAGACTTGATAAAATTTTAGTTGATTTAGGATTTTTTGAAAACAAAAGCAAAGCGTCTGCCGCAATTTTAGCAGGAAACGTTATGATTGGAACAGATGTCGTTACAAAAGCCGGATTCCAAATTGATCCTTCAAAAGATTATGACTTCAAAGTAAAATCTATGCCCTACGTTTCAAGAGGCGGGTTTAAACTGGAAAAAGCCCTGAAAACTTTTGATATTATCGTAGAAAATCGTGTTTGTTTTGACGCTGGAGCATCCACCGGAGGGTTCACGGACTGTCTGTTACAGAACGGTGCAAAATACGTTTACGCAGTTGATGTAGGTTATGGTCAATTGGATTGGAAAATTCGCTCGTCCGAACAAGTCAAAACCATTGAAAAGACCAATCTGAAAATATGCGGTTACGAAGATATTTATTCTGAAGAAGACACTCCCGCAGATTTGCTTGTTTCGGATTTATCTTTCATATCGTTGGAAAAGGTTCTGCCAAATCTTAAATTACTCCTTTCTCCCGATGGTCACGAAATGATATGTCTTATTAAACCTCAATTTGAAGCGGGAAAAGAACTGGTTGAAAAGGGCGGAGTTGTCAGAAACAAAGAAACTCATAAGCAAGTAATTTCTAATGTCCTGAATTGCGTAACGGAATTGGGATACACAATCAAAGGACTTACATATTCTTCAATCAAAGGACCGGCAGGAAATATTGAATACCTTGTATGGTTTGGAACAAACGGCGAAAAAGCAGACTATAACATTTCGGAAATCGTTGAAACAGCACACGAAAATTTAAAATAAAGTGTTAAAAAATGAAAAAGCCCGCCAGCGCCCCAGCTGCAAGCGCAGGTACAAAGGGAAGATAATTTAAGTTGTCAGCGTCGCTCATCGTTTTTATTATTCTATAAGCAAGCAATCCGCCAAATACAACAAGAAGTCCTAATGTACATACATTGAGGGAATAAAAGTACAATCCTATACTCAATGCAAATAGTATTGAAAATATAATTGTTACTTTGTCTCCGTTTTTATACTTTTTATACAAAAACATCGGAACTATAAATAACATTGCAGCAGCGAAACAATATAAAAGTATCGGAAAAATTTTCGTCAAAGTAAATATCGCACCGAGAGCACCTGCGACATAAGTATCCGCTTCGCCCATTGCCCTTGTTTTTGCAACAAGATACCCTAATCTTGCAATTCCCTCAAACAAAATTACACAAATTAAAGCACCGAGAAAAGAATAAAAAAGACCTTGCCATCCGCCTGAAACAGAATTATAAACAAAACCCAAAAGTCCCATTCCTATTGCAATATTACACTCAACCACCTGTGCCTTTAAATCTGTAACAGTCATTATAATCATACCGGAAACCCAGCATAGAACAAACAAAGTAACATAACTTATACCATAGTTGTAAAATGTTAATCCGAATAAAATCATTGTTAAAATTTCAACTATAGGATACTGAATGCTGATTTTATCCTTACAAAAGTAACATTTTCCGCCAAGTAAAACATAAGACAGAACAGGGATATTGTGCCAAAAATACAATTTATGATTGCATTTAGGACATTTTGACGGCGGAAATACAATACTTTCGTTACTCAAAGAACGCAGTATTACAACGTTATAAAAACTTCCTAAGCACAGTCCTATAACACACACCCAAAATAAAATATAACTATTCAAATCCATATATAACCGCTCTCTTATATAATAAATTTTTCCGAATCGGAATCTGCTATCATTTTATACAAAATACTAAACGCCTTCTTCAATCTTCTTGAAACACTCATTTGAGTAAGATTTAATTCCACTGCGATTTCTTTCTGGTTCATATCGTTATAATAATATAAC
>JAFXYU010000159.1 GCA_017541565.1 bacterium
ACATTAGATAATTTAGTAGATTCATATTTGTATAGCCTATATCTGCAAAGCGTATCCCATCCGGAAACAAAAAAGAAATATAGTCCCAATCCTCTGGCAAGGATTTCATCATATCCTTTTTTGACTAAACGCGCCAGAAACATTATTTATACATCATACATGAATATATATAATGCAAAACATGAACAATTCTCTGACATATATTTTGCAGACAAAAAATATATTCCATCAGGTATCTTTAAAATAAATGATTTTAATAGATTCTGCGAAGAAAATCATTTTGACAAGAATGCTATTGCAGATTCTTTACAAAAAATAGAGAACATTTATCGTAGAAAATTTTATATAATGTATCACAATGAAAACGGAAGAGCAGAAACATTACAAAAAGACTTAAATGAATCCTTGAATCTTATTTATGAAAAAATCAAATATGCAAATTCAATTAAAACTAACGTACAACCGGCAACCTTAAATGATGTTAAAGATCTTACAAGAGAACTTGAAGAATTTGTATTAGAAGAAGTTGATACAGAAAAATTAAATAAATTCAAATTTATTGTAAAAAATATAGAAAATCCTGAACTAAAAACCCGTTGCCAATCTTGCATAAGCAATGCATGTATTGATAAAACATATTTCGATTACATTTATGATATTCTGCAGAAATCAACAGTTGTTAATGAAAAAGACGGCGAATCTTTAAATGAAATAAAAGCTCTTGTGCTTCTCAAATTACACGACAAATTTGTAGAAGAAAGTGATGAATATACTTCAGAAAAAGATTTTATTTCAAATGAATTAAAAGAATATAACTTAGAAAATGATGAATATGATTATAACAAATATTATAATGATACAAAATCAGAATTGGATTTCTATTCATTGATTGGAGCATTGGAATATACAGATGGACAAGATTTTTCTAATTATATGACCGAATGCATAATCAATAATCCAAATTTCAGTTATAATTCTGCAAATGAACTTATGTCAGATTTTATACAGTTCCCTCCGAAAATGCGAGACCTTATCACTCAAATAACAAAACAATCAAACAAATGTTTTACGGATGCTGCAATCAATGACATAAAATCCGTAATGGAAATGGTTAAAACATGGCATTTTGACAGTGCAGAAATAATAATAATTAATGATGCCGGAGTTGATAAAAAAGTCATTATTACACCAAAGGCTAAAGACGAAGTTTGGGAAAAATATAACGGTAATTATATTTATTTTGATCAACAAATCAAAAAATATTATAAAGCCGCAAATAAATATGCACCCGAAAAAAATGCTCCGGGGATAAAAAATCTATATAACGGTGGTGCTGAATTAAAAATTAAAGGTGATGGCGGAGGAATGAGAATGTACACTCGTCCGATTACTCCTGAAGATTATGAATTATACAAAATTGATGAAAATGATACTATGCCTATTAAATACATTTTTGATAAATACGACCATCACTTATAGAGCCTCTTGTTTTTTCAAAAAATTATGTTGATTTATGGAGCAACTGACTTACCGAAGTTAGAACTGATTAATATTGTCTATACATTAAAACGATTGTTAAATCAGGAATTTATTTGGGATTTTAAATGTCAATTGATATTTTTAAATTTTGTATAATTTAAAAGAACTGTCGGTTTGAGGATTTTGAACAGGGAATTTTAGAATTATTTTGGTACAAAAAATTGCACAAAATAAACTATTTATTCATGTCCATATAATATACAAGATATAAGCATTAGAAATCCTGGAATAATATTACGTGTAAAAATTTTAATATGATACCAAATTACAGATTTTTTTATTTTTTCTCCTTTTGTATTACAGAAAAATGCAATAGGTCCTTTTCTTAATAAAAATAATTCTTCATTTTTATCAAATGTATAACTTATTTCAGTGTATTCCATTGGATAAACCATTTTCCCTGATAACGGATTCCAAAGACCTCTTTTACCATTTTTTTCTAAAATCCAAAGTTTTTCACCATCACGTGGCATTATAAAATCATATATTATTGGTAGGATAAGAATGCCTGTATTCTCATTAATAACACCCAGTTTGTTTTCATTACGAACAACTCTTATGCCATCATGATATGCCCATACTTCATCATAAATCGGCTGTACCAAAAACCTTTGGTTTTTAACATCATACAAACCTTGCTTTTTATCTCTAACAACTATCATAACACCTTGACCTATATTATCATTAGAATATGTTTTATCTGTTGGCATAAGAGTATCTTTTGCATAACAGCAGATATTTAAACAAAAAATAGTTAAAACAAATATTATTAAAACTTTACCCCTCATTTACCCCAAAGCCTATTTTTCTCGGTTTTGTTCTATCCATTAATAAATTTATTGCCTCATTTATTCTGTCAATTTCACTATTATTTTCTTCAACATATTCCAGAAAGTATTTTTTCAATTCTTGAATTTGTTCTTGCAAATCTTTGTGCTCAACAGATAATTTTCTAATTTGAACAAATGCTCTCATGATTTTTATATTTACTGCAATTGCAATATCAGAATTTAATAATCCTGAAAGCATTGCAACACCTTGTTCCGTAAACACATAAGGCATTTTACGAACACCTCCCCAACTTGAAGTCACAAATTGTGACTTCAAGTTGAGGAATTCTTCTTTTGTCAGTTGAAACATAAAATCAGAAGGAAATCTTTTAATATTTCTTTTGACTGCTTGATTTAAAACCTTAGTTTGTACTTGATATAAAGTTGCTAAATCACTATCAAGCATAACCTTTTGCCCTCTGATTTCATATATTAAATTTTGAATTTGTATTAATTTTTGATCTTAATCTAAATTTTGTAAAATTTTATCTGTTTCATCTTTCAATATTTTATTAAGTTTAAATAAGGTTTCATTCAATTCTTTAAGTTTGCTTTTGCTAAACTTTTCATTCAATTTTGTATTCAACTCAATGATTTGTTCTTGGTTTAATTCACGGGAACTTAATAAATTATCTATTAAATATGTTTCTTTCAATATTTCTAAAATATTATCCATTTTCAGTTTTCCCCCTACTTAAAAGTATTAATAACGGAATAACAATAAGCACCAATAGCGCATAGGTTTTATATGTGCTTATATAAGCACTTAACATTGATTGCTGTATCAGTTGTTTATAAATCATTGAATTTGCCGCTATTTCTGCAGTTACTCTATCCATACCTGTTTGCATAAATGATGAAACAAGAAAACTTATTCTCTCAGAAAAGTTATTGTTTAATAAATTAAGTCTTTCAACGAGATAATTTTGATGAATTTGTGATTATGACGAAACAAATACACCAACAGAGGATGTTCCAATGGCAGAAAGAACATTTTTTGTTAAATTCTGCAAACTTGAAGCATTTGTCATATCTTCGTTTGATACTTTAACAAATGTAATTGTTGTAGAAGGTATGATTATAAATGTTGAACCCATACCAATTAAGATATTAGGCAAAATAACATTTGGTATTGCAATAGTTAAATTAAGTCCTGCAAACATCATACAAGCAATAAAAACAAGGATTACACCTG
>JAFXYU010000160.1 GCA_017541565.1 bacterium
AGTCAGCTGTATAAGGGTAGGGGTAGAGATGTGTGTATCAATGTCCTCGATCGTGCAATAATCCATGAACTAAATTCCTCTCAAAACTCTTACTTCTTGACCTTCAGTTACTGAATCTTGAGCATATCCGTTTATTAAAGCATCATTTGTTGCTTTGACTGCTTTTCCGTTTGAATCTGATGCCACAGGATCACCGACATTTATTGTGCCGGCTGATTCAACAAGCAAAGTTCCTAAAACAGCAATTGGTGCATATTGTCCGTTTTCAATAGAAACATCAGAAACACCGAGAGCCTTTGCTCCTGCGGTGCAATAAGCACCATCAAAACCGATAAATCTGTGTTGTTCTATATCAGCGGTCGCTTTTACGGATTCAATCAATAAAGGTTGGTATAATTTATTTGCCATTAGATTCACCTCCGTTTTGACCGTCACCTTCAGTTTTTACTTCAGGTTTTTTGGTTTCAGTTTTAGTTTTTGTTTTATTTTCTGTTTGTTTTGCAGGTGCTTTTTCTTTTACGAGTTCAACAAATCCTTCAAGTTTTTTGGCTTGTAAATCTGTTAATTCAATAATTGAGCCTTCACCTCTTGATACTCCATCGTGCAAGATGGTTGTGTTTTTAACTTTGTATTTAGCCATTATTTCCTCCATCTTTTTCTGGATCAGTATCTTGATTTGGATCGTAACTTGGATCGTTTACACCTGTAATTAAATAGCCGGCTTCTGCACCAACCAAGAACGGTGTATAAATATCAGTTGCTCTGATATATTTAACTTTGTTGCCTTCTTTGTTGTATTCATCAACATTTAGGGCATCTTTTTTACGAACCGTATAACCGTATGACGGATCGTATTCGGTTCTTGATGCTCCTAATTTCGGAACATAAGCCAAGACAATGTTGTCTCTCCAAATTCGAGTGAAATTACCGTTGGCATCGGCGAATATTGATTTACCGATTACAATGTTTTCAATTTCAAAGAACTCTTTTAATAGTTCAAGAGTAACCAGTTTGTTTTGGTTATTTGAAATTAAACCTTTTAATTGGTGGTTTCTTTTCAAAACACGCCAAGCATCTTCACCTATAACCATAGTGTTTGGATCTTGTGCAATTTTAGATGAAACTGCATTTTTTGCATCATCAATTACACCCTGTGGATCTGACACCTTCCAATTGAAACAAGACTTGCCTGATAAAATCTTTTTATTAGTTGAATCATATCTTGAAAGGTCTTGTGCCAAATCTGCACATTCTTTCTCGTGTTTTAATTGCAGTCCGTTTGTTACAACATTAGTTGCGTGTAATTGCAATTTTACTTTTTCAGCTTCCTGTTCTTCTCTGTAATCGATAGGATATGAAAGGTCGTGTTCTGTCAATGTTGCAGTATGTTTTGAAAAACCCTGCGGTGAAATAACATTTGAATTTGCACGAATAGCTCTTTCAGTATCGTAGATATTGAACGCTTCTTTGTTAAATTGAAAAATATCAATTTTCTCTTTTTCAGAATAGATGGTCGGGAATAAGACATCTGCGACAAAAGCATTGTTTCTGTAACCACGAGCA
>JAFXYU010000161.1 GCA_017541565.1 bacterium
ACTTGGTTTCAAAAGAGTTACCTTACAAGAAGTATGCAAGATAGGAGTGTTGAAAGATGAGAATAAGACGTGGAAATGTATGTCGTAACAGACACAAAAAAATATTGAAACTTGCTAAAGGTTTCAAAGGCGCTAGAAGCAGAATTTTTAAGGTTGCTAACATTGCTGTAATGAAGGCTCTTAAATACGCTTACAGAGACAGACGTGCTACAAAACGCAACATGCGTCGTTTATGGATTGTAAGAATCAATGCGGCAGTAAGAGAACAAGGAATGAGTTATTCAAGATTCGTTAATGCTTGCAAAAAAGCAAACATTCTTGTTAACAGAAAAATGCTCGCTGACCTTGCAGTAAACGATAAAGAAGCGTTTGAAATGGTAGTTGAAACTGCAAAAGCCGCTTTATAATTTTATAGGTCTAAAGATTAGCAAACCGCAGGTAATATTTTACCTGCGGTTTGTTTTCGAGAAAAGGAGGAGGAATCTTTATTACATTTCGTAGACGAATCTTTGTCCGGTTGTATTTTCTGCTGCTTGCTCCTGCATTGCTCTTCCGGCAAAGAACATTTGTTTTGCATAACTCTGGATTTCGGAATTATACATTTGTTCGTCAAAAATATTTTCGTACTTATCGAGATAATCAGTCAAAGGATTAATGGCATCAGTAAGCAAATGCATTGCAGTATCTGCAAACTGCTGCATAACTCTTTCTCCTACACCCAATTCCGCAAGTTTTTCAGATAAAGTAAGTGTTAAAAAACCGCTTGCTTTTACTGCTTCTTCTGCCTTTTGTAATTCGGCAGCTTCCATGTTTGCTTCAGCATTAGCATGAAGTTTTGTGGGGTCATACGTCTGGGTTTTATAGGTATTTAAGAAATTATTCAGATTAAATGTTTCTGCCATATATCCTGGTCCCTTTTTCTTGTACTAATGATATCGGCATTTTTTTTAAAAACTTTAGGAAATTAAGTAATATTGTTACAAATCGTAACAAACGACTCAAAATTTTTCGAAATTAATTAGTTGCTCTCATTCCGCCGCAGAATTGGTTGATTACGGTGAATTTTCCGGAGTGTTCCGGATTTTTAATTATTTTTGCAGAGGAGTTTGTTAATACAATCTGGTTTTGTATACATTCATAATTCCTTGCAATAAAATCTTGTTCTTGTTTTTCGCCTGTTTGAGTGTATTTTTTTGTCGTTATAAATAGATTATAGCGCCTTTTTCTTTTATGTATTTGATAGTTTGCGTATGCTATAACTTCATCCGCATCAATATCAACCCAATTGGATTGAATTAAATCCAGAACGTAATTTTCGTTATCAGGCGTGGTTATTGAAATAACAGCAATAATGCCGCCATTTTTGACGTCTTCTATGACGTATTTGTATTCATTATAAAGAGACAGTCCGCGGCATGGAATTTCCCTAAACTCTTTTGCGTCTTTTCCGAGAAGCGGGCGAAAATGCGGCAGCAGTGATTCATTATAGAGTATTGCCGAAGCATGTATATCCGTATTTCTAAACTCTCTATAACCTATAAAATTATAATTTTTCTTTTCAATGTGATTTATACGCCAAAGTTTTTCATAAGAAATCTGGCTAAAACCGCATTTTGTGATAAACATTTTAACAAGTTCCGGTAAATAATCATCGACTTTTACGACAAAAGAGGCGGTTCCCATTGCTTTATATTTTGAAACAACATATTGAACGAGTTCTGCCGCATCTTCGTAACAATTTTCTTCAAAAAGCAATTTCTGAATTTCCATCTTTTTCAATGGAGATCGGGAAGGTGCAACAGTAATCAGCCCCTTTAATGCTTTTTTTTCTTTTAGAACATACGATTCCGGAAGAAATTTTAATGCCAATGGAAGTAAATGATGCAACAAAATAAGCGGATTAAACATTATATTGTTTATGTACGCATCATTTGCACTGTTATTCAGGAAGGAAATCATTTCTTCCGCATTTTTTCTGTCAAAATAATACAACTTCCGGATTCGTCTCATAGAAAAATTATATCATGCAAGTTAACATTATCCTATTTTAAGTAGCAAAAAAATTTTTTATGAGATTTATAATATATTGTAAGGGGAAAAAATGAAAATAGAGAATAATATACAGCAGCGTAGTTTTCGAGGAACATTTTACAATAATGACCTGTTAGTACCCGTTTTGGAAAAAGCGAATACTTCAAGCAAAGTTATTTTCAGTAATGTTTTGAGAAATATGGAAAAAGTCAGAGATAATAAAATTTTTGAATTGGCAATGAAAGACTCTCAAATCGGTCTTTTATGCAAAGGAATCTCTCAGGACCCGTATTTTATAAAATTGAGCGATAAAATATATGAACAAGAAACTTACGGAAATTTTTATAAGGATATTTTAGATGAGATTAATACTGTTCTGCGGCGATTTTATCCGCGAACACGCAACAGACAGGAAATAGAGCAAGAACAATTGAATCCTAAAGAAAAACCGCCTTTTCACTTAGAGGACAGATTTGAGTTGGAAGAAGAATCTGAACAGAGTAAAAATGCTTTAAATATTCACGAAGATCTGGTACCTTTTGAAAACTATTTTCGTGACGAAGAACTTTTTGACAAAAAGCTAGATATCCTGACAACGTATTATTCGAAGTATGACAAAGAGGATTTGGATTTAGCACACAATTTGATGCCCCTGTCAGACACAATTCAGCACTACAACAGTTTGTATAATTCGTATGAGTTCGGAAGAGTGCCGATAAAAGAAAAGAAGATTGAAATAGTCGGCAAAAAAGAACTTCCGAAAGAATTTCCGCATTTTGCTCTTGACTATGTCAGAGATTTTTCTATAACAGAAGCCCGAGCATTGTACGATTTCTTGAAAAAAATATATTTTAACAATTATGAAGACTTTATTCAAAAAAATAAGCACCTGTTCAAAAAGATTAATTACAAATATGTTCTTGAATGTATGTCAGATGCCGTTGTTAATCCTTCAAAGCAACATAAGAGTTTTTATTCACCCAAACTGTTCAGATTTTTGTTTAAACATCCGTTTGAACGTTCGTTGGTTGTTTCTACTGATATTTCAGGCATTGAACATCTTGACGATTACGGCATAGATTTTTATGAGGAATTGTCTCAAAGATGCAATGATAAAAACGAAGTAAAAGATATTTTTGAAAAATGCAAAATTTGGGCTTCAGGCGGCAGTCGCGAGATAAACAAGAAAATGGCACGCCAGACTTTGCTTGAATTTGGGTATTGCTTCTTTAAAGAAGATAAAGCAGATGTAAAAAATGCACTTTACAGAACATGCTCCAATGCACAAATAGAGCAAATCTGTGATAGTATTCAAGAAAACAAAGTAGAAAACTTTGTTGACTATGCAAAATCTATTGCATCCGATTTGGGAGATTTTAATCTTGAAGAAAGTATTAAAAGGGCGGAACAAGGTTTAGTTAAATATACAAATTCTTCAGGAGAAACTATAGGAGTCTTTAAAGAGTCCTTGAAAAGATTTTTAGCAGCAAATCCGGACGGCAAAAATTTGGTTGTATCAAAAAGTTCTAAAGGAGACGAAGTTTTTGAAGAACAAAAAGTTCGTTTGTTTATGCAAATACAAAAAATGTTTGGTAACTCAGACAAAGCAAAAGTTTTATATTCGAGTTGTCAAAGTCCGGTAAAATCGGGATTAACCGAAGGTGCTATGGTAGTCAACGACAAAGGAAAAATATTAATTAAACTTTTTGACAATGATTAT
>JAFXYU010000162.1 GCA_017541565.1 bacterium
CTGTCTGCACGCAAATCTTCATCACGGAAGCATTTTGCGATTTGGTAATATCTTTCAATACCGCCAACCATTAAAAGTTGTTTGAAAATTTGCGGTGATTGCGGAAGCGCAAAGAATTTTCCCGGTTGAACTCTTGAAGGAACGAGGTAGTCACGCGCGCCTTCCGGAGTTGTTTTAATCAAAATAGGAGTTTCTACTTCCAAAAATTCTTTGTTATTCAAGTAATTTCTTACAGCCTGAACGATATTGTGTCTGACTTTCAGGTTGTTAAGCATTTTTTCGTTTCTGATGTCAAGATAACGATATTTAAGACGAACATCTTCCGAAACGTTTTCATCATCCAATACAAACGGAAGAACTTTTGATTCCGATAATATATTTACCGCTTCCGGATACATTTCAACCTGTCCTGTCGGGTATTTTTCGTTATAAGTTTCTTCCGGTCTTTTTGAAACCTTACCGTGAACCTGTATAACATATTCGCTTTTTACTTTTGAAAATATAGTGTGAACATCGGGGTTAACCTGAGGGTTCGCAACGAGTTGGAAAAATCCGCTTCTGTCACGAAGTTCTATAAATAAAATTCCGCCAAGGTCACGAACGGTTGATACCCAGCCGCACAATGTAATTTCTTCATTCAAATTGCTAAGATTCAATTCTCCGCAATTGTTAGTTTTCATGCTAGTCTTCAATTTCTTATCTCCATTAATAGTATTTGCGAATAAATATTAGCAAAAACATGTTTTAAAGTAAAATAAGGGTTAAGAAATGTGATTTTATGTCGGTTAATTATGCAGACAATGTTGAATAAACGCCTTCCATAACATTATAAAAATCTTCTTTGGGAAGGGTAGACATTGTTTTGAGTGCATAAGAAAGAATGCTGATTTTATCGTACCAACGTCTTGAATTGGAGAGTTTATATAAGCCGAAAACGCGGTCAATCCCGATACTTATTTCCTGTTCTTCGTCTTCTTCACGCATTTCTTTAATCTGTTTTACGATAGTTGTTAAATCCCTTGAGAGCGCGCGACGCTTATTCTCGTCCAAGTCTTTAAGTAGACTGAGAGCCTTTTCAGTATTCTCATTAGAATCATACCAGCGTCTGTTCATCAAAACCTCTTCTCCAATACACAATTTTATTATATTCTCTCACACAGTAACAGTAATCATACATATGGAGGAAATTCCGCAAAAATATTTCTTATTTCAGCATATTTTTCAGATATTGCCCCGTATATGATTTTGGATTTTTTGCAATTTCTTCCGGTGTACCGCAGGCAACGACTTCGCCTCCAAAATCTCCGCCTTCCGGACCGAGGTCTATAATATAGTCTGCAATTTTGATTAAATCCAGGTTGTGTTCAATAATTAAGATTGTATTACCGTTGTCTGCAAGTTGTTGGAGGATTTTTATAAGTTTATCCAAATCGTACCAATGAAGTCCGACAGAGGGTTCATCCAAAAGATAAAGCGTTTTCCCCGTTGCCCGTTTGTTGAGTTCCGAGGCGAGTTTGATTCTCTGGGCTTCTCCACCCGAAAGTGTTGTCGCACTCTGACCTAATTTTATGTAATCCAATCCTACATCATTAAGAGTTTTCAGTTTGTTTGCAATTTGCGGGATGTTTTCGAAAAATTCGTACGCTTCTTTTACAGACATTTCCAAAACATCAGAAATTGTTTTTCCTTTGTATTTTACTTCCAGAGTTTCATTGTTGTACCGTTTTCCCTTGCACACATCGCACTTGACGTAGACGTCGGAGAGGAAATTCATTTCGATTTTGAGTACGCCGTCTCCCTGACACGCCTCACATCTTCCGCCTTTTACATTAAAACTGAATCTTCCGGGTTTGTAACCGCGCATTTTTGCTTCATTTGTCTTTGCGTAGAGTTCTCTTATCGGAGTGAACACATCTGTATAAGTTGCGGGGTTTGATCTTGGAGTTCTTCCGATAGGTGATTGGTCAATGTCAATAATTTTATCAAGGTTTTCAAATCCCAAAATTTCCCCTACTCCTTGCGGTTTTGGTTTGTTTTTTCTTAATTTATGTATTGCGTACTCATAAATCAAATCCTGCATAAGCGTCGATTTACCCGAACCTGAAACACCTGTTAAGACAACGATTTTACCGAGCGGAATATCCAAATCTATATTTTTAAGATTGTTGAGGTATGCGTTTCTAATCTGCAAATAGTTTCCGTTCCCTTCTCTTCTGGTTTTCGGAACAGGAATGTTCCATTCTCCCGAAAGGTATTTACCGGTAATTGAGTCTTTGCAGTCAATTAAATCTTCAACTCCGCCTTTGGCAATGATGTTTCCGCCGTGAAGTCCGGCTTTTGGTCCGATATCTACAATGTAATCAGCGTTTCTGATTGTGTCTTCATCGTGTTCGACAACAATAAGCGAATTTCCCATATTTCTGAGTTTAAACAGAGTTTTTATAAGCCTTTCGTTATCTCTTTGGTGCAAACCGATTGACGGTTCATCAAGAACATACAAAACTCCTGACAATCCGCTTCCGATTTGGGTTGCAAGACGTATTCTTTGTGCTTCTCCGCCTGATAGTGTTCCTGCCATTCTTGCAAGGTCAAGATAACTTAAACCGACATCCATGAGAAATTTTAGCCTTGCACGGATTTCATCAAGAATTTGTTTTCCGATTTTTAGTTGAAAATCAGTTAGTGTCAGGTATAAATCCGTTATAAATTCGTGTTCTTTGTCAATCGACATTGTGCAAAATTCGTGGATATTTTTACCGTTAATTCTGACTGCGAGCGGGAATGGTTTAAGCCTTGCGCCTCCGCATTTTTCGCACGGAGTTGTTACCATATATTTTTCGATTTCTGCCTTCCAATATTCGCTTTCAATATTGTAATGTTTCATCAAAAACGGAATTACACCGATAAATTTTTGCATGGAACTGCGGTAACGATGGCTTCCAAATTCTCTTATTCTCATTGGGATACGTTCATCCGAACCATACAAAATAATTTCCTGATGCTCCTCGGGCATTTCGCCGAACGGGATTTCGTAATCCATATTGTAGGCTTCTTTGACGGCTCTCAGGACATCATCATAATATGACGTTGCCGACCTGCTCCACGGGTAGATTGCACCGTCTTTAATACTTTTTGAACGGTCAGGAACAACTAAATCAGGGTCAATTCTGAAATCCACACCGATACCGCCGCATCGGTCACACGCTCCGTAGGGTGCATTAAATGAAAAAATCCTTGGTGTCAGTTCATCAAAACTCAAACCGCAGTCGGGGCAGGCAAGTTTTTCGCTGTATATTATTTCTTCTCCGCCCACAATATCAATGTTTGTTACTCCGTCCGCTTTTTTGAGTGCAATTTGGGCGGAATCCGCAATTCTTGATTTGGCTTCCGGTTTAACTACAACACGGTCAATAACAACGGAAATAGTGTGAGCCTTTGTTTTTGCCAATTTTATATCATCTTCATCAAGGTTGTAGATTTCGCCGTCAACTTTTACACGCACAAAACCTTCTTGTCTTAATTCGTCAAACAGAGATTGGTACTCGCCTTTTTTCCCTTTTATAATCGGTGCAAGAATCTGGATTTTTGTGCCCTCGGGAAGTTTTAGAATGCTCTCTACAATTTCATCAATTGTTTGAGGCTTAATCGGTTTTCCGCATTTAGGGCAAAAAGGAGTTCCGACTCTTGCATAGAGAAGCCTTAAATAATCATATATCTCAGTAACGGTTCCGACAGTTGAGCGCGGGTTGTTGCTGGTGGACTTTTGGTCAATAGAGATTGCGGGAGTAAGTCCGTCGATATAATCTACATCAGGCTTGTCCATTTGACCCAAGAATTGGCGCGCATAAGTTGAAAGACTTTCTATATAACGCCTTTGACCTTCCGCAAAAATAGTATCAAAAGCAAGCGAACTTTTTCCTGAGCCGGAAACGCCCGTGAACACCACAAGTTCGTTCTTCGGAATTTCCAAAGATACATTTTTAAGATTATGTTCCCTCGCTCCTTTTATTGTAATCTTGTCTGTCATAACAAGATTATAACATTAATATTTCACCAAGGACAATTTCTTCGCCTAAATCCCGAGTGCTTCTATAATTTTCTCAAATTTCATACTGCGCGAGGCTTTGAGGAAAAGTTTTTTGTTTTTGGAAACATTTTCTTTTATGTAATTTATCGCACTGTCAATAGTTTCAAAATGAGTGGAAACACAGTTTTTGATGTTATCAGTAATGTTTTTTGATAAAGTTCCGATTGAAATTACTACAGTATTAGGGTTTAAGTTCTTGTGATTATTAATATATTCCCCGAGTTGAGCGTGATACTTAATCTCATTATCTCCCAACTCTCCCATATCTCCCAAAACCAGTGCATAATTGTCATAGAGTTCAAAAATCGTATCGACAAAAGCGCGCATTGACTCAGGGTTGGCATTATAACTATCGTTGATAATCTCATAACCGCCGGCATTTACTGCTTCCCAGCGTTTTTCAATCGGGGCGTATTTTTTTAGCCCTTGCTGAATTTCTTTTACCGTTAATCTTAATTTCAACCCTGTATTTATTGCACTCAGAGCGTTCTCAATGTTGTAATCTCCGCCAACATTGAGTTCGTATACATTTCCCTGATATTCAAACTTTGAATAATGAGTCGATTTTTCAAGGATTTTTACATCTTTTATTGAATAAAAAATCTTTTCGCCGTCAAATTCTACAGTCTTTCTGATTAGTTCATCATCGTGTGCAATAAAGACATTTCCGCGTTGATATTTTACAATTTCGCATTTCGCGCGGGCAATATTTTCTCTTGAACCTAATCTTCCTATGTGTGCAGTTCCGACGTTTGAAATTATTGTGATATCGGGTTCTGCGTATTTTGAAAGCAATTCTATTTCTCCGAGTCCTCTCATTCCCATCTCAAGAACAAGGACTTGGGTATCATCAGGCGCTTCAAAAACGGTTTGACAAAAACCGATTTCGTTATTGTGATTCAGTGGTGTTTTGAATGTTTTATATTTTTCGGAAAGAGTTGATGCAACCAACTCTTTTGTCGTAGTCTTTCCTGAACTTCCGGTAACAGCAACGACGGTAAAATTTTGTTTTCTTCTGCGGTAATTTGCAAGTTTCAGATACGCTTCCAAAGTATCGGGAACTTTTAACAAAAATCCGTTTTCATCTTGTTCGTTTGTACAAAAAGCACCGACTGCACCTTTTTCGAGTGCTTGTGAAATAAATTTTTCCCCATCAAAAGTCGCGCCTTTTAGCGGCAGATAAAAATCACCCGTTTTGATTGTTCTCGTGTCTGTTGAAATAGTTACTTCTTTTTCAAAATCAAAAGTTCCGTTAAGAACTTTTGCACCTGTTGCTTCAATCAAATCTTTTATTTTCATAAAACCCTCATCGCTTAAAAGAATTATAACACAAGGATGTGCCAAAAAGTGTCTTAATGTGCTAAAAAGTTATACTAAGCCCTCTTTTAACGCTTTAACCGCTGCTTGAGTTCTGTCATCGACAACAAGTTTTTGAATAATGTTGCAAACATGGGCTTTTGCTGTATGTTCACTTATTGTAAGTGTTTTAGCAATCTCGCTGTTAGATTGACCGTCTACAACAAGTTTTAATACTTCGTATTCTCTTTGAGTGAGATTTGAGTGATTTTGTTTAAACGCACTTCGTGAGAGTTGACGTGACGGTATTACCCCGCAATTTTTGTCGCGGATAAACGGAACGACTTTAGGGTCAATCCACATTGCGCCTTCAAAGACCATCTTTATAACATACATGAGGTATTCGGTACTTATGTCTTTGATAACGTAAGCATTTGCTCCGGCGGCAAGCGAAGCATTCAATTCGCCTTCGTTAATGTGTGAAGTCAGCATGATTATTTTAATATTGTTGTTGTGTTCAAGTATTTGTTTTGCGGCATCAATTCCGGTAATATCGGAAAGTCCGATGTCCATAAGTATTATATCCGGCTTAATTAATTTTGCTTTTTCAACGGCTTCCTTACCGTTTACAGCCTGCCCGATTATTTCCAATTCGGGATAGTCATTGAAAAGTGCTTCAATCCCGATTCGCATAAGTTTTTGGTCTTCTACCAGCAGGATTTTTATATTTTTCATATTTTTCTCCTTATTTTTCTCCATAGTTATCTTATGAAGTATGAAAGAGAAGTTAAATCGCTGAAAAAGTATAAAAATCGGGTATGATTAATGTTATTAAACTTAGAAGTATTTTTTTAACATTTCCTGTACATCTATGATTTGTAAGTGGTTTTCAAGCATAGCCTGATTTCTGCCCTCGTATGCTTCCGTATAATTGTCATTCAATTTTATTGCCATATTAAAATATTCGATTGCTGTATCAAGTTTATCAAGCATGTAATAGACAGTTCCAAGAAGGGTGTATTCTATTTCCTTTTTGGTTGAGTATTGCAGGGCAAGTTTGTAATAATTAATTGCTTCATCAAACCGTGCGTAATATTGTTCAATGCACCCAAGCCCGCGAAGTGTTACAGGATTGCGCGGTTCAAGTTGGAGTGCTTCCAGCAATGCTTCTTTGCCCGATATAAAATCATATTTATCGTAGGCTTTTTTTGCATTGCTAAGAAGTTCCATGAGTTTAAGTTTTGCATTTACTCTCTTGAAAAAATTTGCAATATAATATAAAAGATCTAATTCATCGGACATCCGAACTCCTTAATTAATCGAGTGCATTTTTTCGAAAATACCTTTTTTCTGTACCCAAACTTCCAATTCCATTGAATTTCCCGCTTCAATTAAAATATTTTTTAATTCTTTAAAATTGCGAACTGCGTTTGTGATGTCGCATAGCATAAACATTACGAAATGTCCCTGCATAAGAGTTTGTTTTACATCCTCAATATTCACACCTTCTTGGGCAAGTACAGATGATATTTTTGCAATGATACCGACTTTGTCTGTGCCTGAAACGGTTATAATGATTTTGTTTTCATCCATATTTTAAATCCTTTCGTAAATTTATGTATTAACAAGCGTTTTTGCAAATCGCAGCGTTTCATCGCTTATTTCTCCGCCTGCTAACTCCGCAATTGCGTTCAGTTTATCTTCGCCAGTAAGAACTCTTATATCTACACTTGTTTTATTATCCTGAGTTTTTCTTACATATATGTGCCTGTCTGATTTTGAGGCTATTATCGCCTGATGGGTAATCATAATTACCTGCATGTATTGAGCAAGTTCTTTGACTTCATCCGCAACGGACTGCGAAGTTTTTCCCGAGATTCCGGTATCAATTTCGTCAAATATAACCGTATCAATGTTATCACTTTGAGCGAAAATTGTTTTTATGGCAAGCATAACACGTGAAATTTCACCGCCTGATGCTACTTTGGCGAGCGGTTTTAATCCTTCGGAAACGTTTGTCGAAATCAGAAATTCAACTTTATCGGTTCCGTTTTGAGAGAGTTCCGTTTCTTCAAAAGATATTTCGAATTTAACCTTCGGCAGTTCAAGTTTTTCAAGTTTTTCCACAATTAGTGAAGAAAGAACATTTGCATAATTTTTTCTTTCTGCGGAAATATTTTTTGCAAGAACTTCCAATTCTTTCTTTTTGTTTTCAATTTTGTTTTCCAACTCTTCAATATTTTGGGTTGAAAATTCAATTGAGTTCAGTTCCGTTCTGAATTTTTCACCTTCTTGTACTACATTTTCAAGACTTCCGCCGTATTTGCGCTTGAGTTTATCAAGCAGAAAGAGTCTTTCCTGAATGGAGTTTATTCTTTCTTCATCGTTTTCAAGAGAGGAGGAATAATCTCTAAGGAATGAAGAAACATTTTTTAATTTTTCGATTGAATCAATAAGTTCGCTTTCGACATTTTCCAGAGAGTTGTCCATAGAATAGGCTTTGGCGAGGTTTGCTTTGATTTGGAAAAGTCCTTCAAGAATAGAAGAATCGTCACCGGAAATTGACCAGTAAGAAGAACCGGTCAAATCTTTCAATTTTTCAACGTTTTCAAGAACACCGAGTTCATTAGTAAGTTTTTCATCCTCATTAATATCCGTAATTTCAGCATTGTCAATTTCTTCCGCTTGAAATCTCAAAAACTCTATCTGATCTTCAGTTTGATTTGCGTTATTCTTTGCTTCATCCAATTTTTTAATAAGTGCTTTGTATTCGCCAAATTCCCGCTTGTAATTACTCAGCATATTTTCGCAGGTATTTCTTGCATAAGAGTCCAAAAGTTCGATATGGTATTTTGGTTGCAAAAACGAATATGCCTGATGTTGGGAATGAATATCCAAAAACAGTTCCCGAAAACTTTTCATAAATTCCTGATTAACAAGCGAACCGTTTACTCTTGAACGAGCGCCGGTTTGTGTGATTTCTTTGGATAAAATGATTTCTTCGCCGAAACTTTCTATTCCGTATTCTTCAAAAAGCGTTGTCAAATCTTGTTTTTTGTTAAGAATGGTTATTTCAATCAGTGCTTTTTCCGCTCCGGTTTTTATAACTTCTTTTCCTGCCTTTGCGCCAAAGGCAATATCAATTGCGTTTATGAGAATACTTTTCCCCGCTCCGGTTTCACCTGTTATGATATTCAACCCGTTCGCAAAGTCGAGTTCCAGTTCATCTATTAATATATAATTTTTTATTAAAATTTTCGATAGCACGTTATTCCTGTTCCTCAAAATCTGTTTCGTCTATATTTTCGTCAAAATCTTCGTCATACTCAAACTCTTCATCTTCGTCAAAACCGTTGTCATCAGAATCTTGTTCCGATTCTTCATCAAATTCTTCAAAACCTTTTATAGATGTTTCTTCATCATAATCGGAAAAATCTTTGTTTTCATCTGAAACATATTCTTCAACGCTCGTTTCCGGCTCAATTGTTTCGTGTTTTCCCAATTTTTCCTGTATTGCTTCAAATTCTTTTTGTACGGTTTTTTGCGGAAATGTAAGAGTATACGGATTTTTAAGGGCATTTTTTAAACAATCATAATACTCATCGGAATCGCCGATAAATTTGTATATTCTTGCCAAACAGTAGTATAAATCCCCGTTCTCGTTTTTATTAACTGCCGAATGCAAGGTTTCCAGAATTTCGTCAATAGCACCGTCTTTAATAGAAATCTTGGTGAGGAGTTTGTATGCTTCAATGTCAAACGAATTGTATTCAATAGTTTTTTGCAGATATTCCTTTGCTTCTTCAATATTTCCGTTTTTGTATGCTATGGATGCAAGATTGTAATATGCCCAACTGTAGTCCGGTGAAATTTCCAAAACTTTTTTGTAATTTTCTTCCGCAAAATTTGTTAAGCCGTCATTTTGGTATATGTTTGCAAGATGAAAATATGCGTATATGTCTTTGGGGTTAAGTGATATCGCTTTTTGGAAACAATCGATTGCGAGATTTTTTTCATCAGTATTTATATAACAGATGCCGAGGTTGAAGTACGAATTTCCGTCATCTGGTGAAGTGGTGAGAACTTTTCGGAATGCTTCAATTGCTTCGTTCCATTCTTTCAGTTCAACGAGAACGTCCCCGAGATTGTAATAAAAATCTTCCTGCGGAGATATTTTTATTGCTTTTTGGTAAGCAGATGCGGCTTTTTTAAAGTCTTTGAGTTTTTCATAAACAATTCCGAGATTATAATAAAGTTCCGCATCGTCAGGAAAATATTTTATAAGATATTTTAAGTTGCCTTCCGCTTCTTCATTGAAACCTTTGTTTAAGAGCAGAATTGAAAGTTCCCTTCTTGCTTGAAAATTAGAAGGATCATGCTGCAATATGCTTTGTAAAGTTTCTATGTCATTTTCCATAATCTGATTATATCATAGAACGGGTATACTTGATAATAGATAAAATTAAATGTTATAATGTGAAAAAGGATTTGAAGATTATGAAAAAGTTTTTGTTTGCAATTATGTTGGTTATGCCTTTGTGCGCATTTGCCGAGGATAATATGGTAGTAAGCGGAGTTGAGGAACCTCAATGGAAAGAATTTGCACCTCCGGCTTTTATTGATGTAAAAGAGCCAAAAGGTGTAGGAAGATTTAATGATACTGCCGTGTATTGGTACAAACGTAAAACGGAATTTGAAAATGATACGGAAAAATGCCGCGCCGTAGAAGAAACTAACGAAAGAATTGCATGTTATCAAAAACTTAAAGTTAAACAGTATGCCAAGAACAGCAACTATAATGCCAGATTAGAGGCTATGGATAATGAAAGAAAACTTCCGCAGGAAATGCAAGACCCGACAGCAAATATGCTTCCGATAAACGGCATGCTCAATAATTATATGCGTTTTCAACCAAACGAACTCAGATAAATCGCTTTAGTCAAATTCTTAAAAATCCTCCAAACGGTTGATAACAAATTAACCTAAATGGGGGATAATATAAGAAAATAATTGGGGAGATTGGGGGCTTATGTTCAACAATATCAACGAGAATAACAGAGATTTATTATATAACTCGCAGGTTAATGCAAACAACGTTGTAAACCTTATGCAGGTTCGTTCCGCGCTTCAAAAAAGCGGATATGCAAGTAATCCTTATGTGGATAAAACAGAGATTTCGTCAAATGCGATGAAACTTTTTCAAAGAGATTTGGATATAAATAAATTTACAAAACTTGCAACAAGTGACCCCGAAGATAAATCGTACATAAATCAGGTTCAGGAACTCTTTGAAAAAGGTGTTATTGATGTTTATGAAGATGATGTACTTGCCGATTTGGTAAACAATTCCAAACTTTGGGACGATATAAAAGCCGAATAGTGCGGACTCATATTTATTTTATTGCTTAAACCTTCGTAACATATAGCCTTTTTATATCAGTCGTGATACAATATCACTATGGCGTCGTCGGATTTTTACATCGCGGATAATTCCGATATGGAAAATAAAAAACTCGAGGCTGCCAGAAATCACTACATGACGGGTGATTATCAGGCTGCGTTGAAGTTATACTTGAGTTTGCTTAATACGAACATATCCTACAAACTTTACCACAGAATCGGTAAATGTTATTACAAGATGGGTGACTTAAAGCAAGCGGAAGAGTTTTTCCAAAAATCAACCGGGTTGGAAAAAATTGAAAACCCGTCGTATTACTATCTCGGAAATATCTGTTATAAAAAGGAGGATTTAAAAGCAGCAATTTATTACTGGTGCTGTGCATTTGCATACAAACCCGAGGATGCAAATGTTTCAATGAATCTTGCGACTTCGTATTTTTCACGCGGAATGAAGTTCCAATCAGTGTATTACTATGAAAAATATCTCAAATATTCAAAAGAAAAAGGTGACGCGTATAAAGCCGTAAAAATCAGTATAGACAAGTGTAATCAGGTAGGGGCGGAATTTTTGCAAAAAGCGAAACATTCTCTCTATAGGAAAGATAACAAGTCTGCTCTTGAGTTTTTGAATTTTGCGGTAAAAAATCAGCCCGCAAGTTATGATATAAATTATCTTTTGGGTTCTACTTATATGGCGGAAAACGATAATATGCACGCTCTTATTTATTTGAAGCAGGCGTATTGTTTGGATAACAAGTCTTTGGATGTACTCAAAAGACTTGCTTCAGTCTACATAAATATCGGGGATTATACCGCGGCTTATTGCACTATGCGCAGATTACTTCCGCTTGTTATAAATAATCAACCCGAATATCTCAGAAATATGCAGATTATAAAAGATTTGGATTCTTCGTTTGATGAATTGAGTTTTCAGGGACATCTTGAATGGGGTGACAGATATTATGAAGAGAACAATTATCATCTTGCCCTGTTTGAGTATGAGAATTGCTCGATTATGAAAGAAACTATGCAGGAAGAACTTTCTGAAAAGGTAGAAAAACTCAGAACATTTATTAATCCGGAGGTAAGAATTATTAAGACGAGTCTCGACAAGGGCAACAAACTTTATGAAAAAAACGATTTCAAAAATTCAAACAAATATTTTTCAAAGGTAATGCTTCTTTCAAGAGAAGATTCCTCAGAGTATAAAATGGCAAAGTCAAAGATGGTCAATGCTTAAGAAATTAAAAAAATTTTTTTACCTTTATATTTTAAGAAAAAAATATTATCGCACAGGCGCTTGTAATGCCTGCGGACGGTGTTGCCAAAAGATTTATGTAAAGCACAAAAATGTTATACAAACGGAGGAAGAATTTAAAAAACTTCAACGTCTTCACCCGTTTTATACTTATCTCAAAATAATTGATAAAGATGAAACAGGACTCGTTTTTGAATGCATGAACCTTGATAAAGAAACACATCGGTGCAAAATTCATAAAAAACGCCCGGGAATTTGCAGAAGATATCCTCAGGAAGAACTTTTCGGTATGGGAGGAACTCTGGCTGAACATTGCGGTTATCGCCTCGAACCGATTGAGAGTTTTGATGAGGTATTTGAAAAAGTTATGAGGAAAAAGAAAAAATAATCCTAATTTACGGTTGTCTTTTTAAACGCAAAGAATTTGAAAACAATATATGTAAATACGGCAGCAGCAAAGGTTGCAATAAATTGTGCGATATAGACATTTGCATGAATATATTTAACCAAGACTTCCAGCAAAATCGCATTAATCAGGTAACTGAAAACCCATGTTGTACAGCATTTAAGGTATTCTTTGTACCACTTGTCTTTGCCCTGAAAAACCAAAAACTTCTGTGTTGTAAAAGATACAACCGAAGAGAGTGCCCAAGTGAGAGCGAGCGCAATTTGGTATACACTTTCGCCAAAAATAAGACAAATAAATGCATATATAAGGTAGGATACACCGAAATTGAAACCTCCCACAAATAAAAATCTTATTTTTCTGTCCAGTTTAAACCAATTATCCATTATTAATTCACCTTAGAATGTATATTCCGGAATTACAAAAGCCTCATTGTTTGCACCTTTTTCAACAAATTCCAAATAGTGATTTAATGCGATTTCTTTTGAATTTTCATAAAATTCATCAGAAATCAGTGCTTTGTGCAGTTCCGTTCTTTCGCCCGAATAGTTCCCCAGAACTCTTGAGAAGTTTTGAATATCCGTCAGATTTTCACCGCCGGAGTACGCCTTTGTTTTGGCATCAGTTCCTGAGGGTCTTATTTCCACATATTTGTCGGTAAATTTGAGATAAGTTCCGTCACCTACAAATTTTACGTCAATGAGGTTATCAAAATTCAAATCTTTAAAGGCATCGTTCAAAACTTTTTTCACGTCTTCTATGGTTGCTTTGCCTTCTCTTACAGCGATAGCAAGCGAAAGGTAGAAAAGGTCATTTTTCGTTCTCTGTTTTTCGCCTTCGGTTTTTGCAATTTTGAGTTTTTCAATATCCGGCTCTGATTCATTGTAATATGCAATATCTTCTCTTACATCAAATTTTGCAATAATATTGTTTTCTTCAAAGATTTCCACCAGATATTCCGAAAGAGTTTTGTTTTCTTCTTCCAATTTTGCAGCGAGTGATGATGCAACAATAATTGCTTCTGTTGCGCTTTTTTCTCTCATTGCTATTGCTTTTCTTCCGGCTATGGATTCAATTAAATCCTCTGAGCCCATAATCATTCCGCCGGATTCTTCACCGCCGAATACCATTCTCGGTTGAACTCCTAAGTTTATTGAGTTTCCGAAAACATCATCTACGATAACTTCCTTGTCCGGATTATTTTTGATTTGAAGTTCAACTTTCTTCATTATGTTTGCAATTTCTTTAAAACCGACTGGTACATTTACTACTTTAATGTTATTTACCCCTGCCCATTCATCCCAAGAAAGAGCGGATGCGGTTGTTTTAATCATAAATCTTGGATGGTTTTTGTATTTACCTTCGTGTTTAAGTTGTTTCACACGATAATTCATTAGCATTAAAAATGCCTGATTTGCCGTGTATACCGTCAAAATTCTGTTTTCGTCAAGTTCAATATATGAAATACCGAAATCGTCAAGCATAGGTTCGTTTCCCGCCGCTTCAATCTGACATACCGTTAAACGGTCATGGTCAGGGTCGGTAATGAGTACAACAGTTCCCAACGGACAATCTGCAAGAATTTTTTCGTAATGCAGAGATTCTATTACCGGAAAATATTTTTCTCCGTTTGGACGCTTAGCCATAACTGTTGCATCTACGGAATAATCATAGAATGTTTTGTTCCCCTTAGGGTCGGTATCATATTTTCCGATTGAGTGGAAGAACGGATCTTCTTCAATGTTGTTCCAGATATATTTATCCGAGATTCCGAGTTTATCAAGTACTCTGCTCAATGTTCTGTATGCGCACCCTCCTACGCTTTCAATGAATAATTTTGATTCCATTTTTTTTACGCTGTCGAGGTTTTGTGCAACACCCGATTTTAAGTAATCAACATACAAATCAATTCCGTCGTTGAATTTTTCCATAATGCTTTCATCGATTAACGGATTGTTTTTTGATTCGATTTTAATTTCGTAAGAACCTGTGTTCTCAACCGTATCAAAGATTTCCTGAATTTTATTTACAAATTCCAAAGATTCTTCCGGAAGGTACTGGCTTCCTTGTGAATTAAGGTCTTTTGTTGCTGTTTTGACTGAAATACCATGGCTTGAGGTTATGTATTCTCCGCCTAATAAATCGAGTTTGAATGCTAAAAATGATGCGAGCCAAATCGGGATTGTTTTTCTTCCCTTGGGGACGAGTGTTTTTATTCCTTGTGCAGCCTGAATCCTTGCAATTGCATCAAGATAAAGGTCTGAATTATATCTGACTTCGCTTGCCGCAAGTTTCCTTATTTCTTTGTTTCCGTATTTTTCTTTTGCAACAAGCGCTTTGGCTAAAGTTGCCAAGACTATCCCGACCAAGTTAATCGGAAAACGCGTGTCCTGAGGATAAATTATGTTCTGCGGGCCTCTGATTCCGGCTGTTGAAACCTTTGCTTCTTTTGCATAGTTTGCGAACCACTCTTTCAGGTTTAAACCTTCAGGATTATCCTCGGAATGGGGATAAAGATGTTCCTTTTTCAATGTGAACGTGAAACAGTTTTCATTATCAAAATCAAACAATTCCATGTTTTTTATGTAATCCGGTGTCTTTTCAATAACGCTCTCAAAAAGTGTTTTTTCAAGTTCGCAGCTCGGTTTTTTATCCATCATTCTCTCCTTTTGAAATTATTATATCATAAAGCGTTATATCAGGCTAAAAATTTGTAATATCATCCATATAAAGGGTTGAAAAAATAGGGTTCATAGTGTATAATTATATATATAGTATATACTGGTATATAGTAAAAAGGATTTTCAATATGTCAATTTCATTTAGCGGTCTTGTTTCAGGCTTGGATACTTCATCATGGGTAGATGCGTTATTATCCGTAAAGCAACAGAAGGTAACTACATTACAATCGGATTTGTTGTCATATCAGACAACCAAAACTACATTGAATGATACGAGGAGTAAGGTTTCGTCCTTGCGAACCGCGATAGAAAAAGTCACTGACGCAAAATTCGGCGGTGTATTTGACCTTTTTGGCCAGACGAGTGCAACGTCTTCTAATCCGGATGTGTTTACCGCAACGGCTGCCGTTAATGCAAAACAACAAAATTATGATATATCAGTACAGCAATTGGCGACATGTTCAAAGGCTACATCAAAAGTTCCGGCAAGTTCCGTGGCGGATGAGAATACGTTATTGAGTAATATAGGTATTACTACGGGAACTCTTACTACTTATGTTGATGGTCACAAGCATGCTGTTACTATTGGTGAAGACGATACATTTGGTGATTTAATTGATCGTCTTGAGGCTTTTGGTATTATGACTGATATAAGCGCTGAAGGTGTTGTTACTTTTACATCTGCAGATCCCGAGAAATCAATTCATATAGGTTCAACAACGGATGTTTCCAATTTTGCTTCGCTTTTGGGATTAGATAGACAAGAAGACGGTTCATATACTTCGACAAATTCGATTTATAAAGCATCTCTTGGTTCGGTATTAACTTCAGAAGACAGTGGTTTTAATTCTCAAATTAAAGCCGGAACATTTACGATAGGTAATGCGGAATTTACCATAGATGAAGGTACAACGCTTGCCTCTTTGATTTCTGAAATTAATTCTAACGCAGAAGCGCAGGCTTATGCATATTGGGATGATGCGACCGGTAAAATGTCGATAACATCAACAAGAGAGGGTGCTTCATATATCAATATTGAGGCGGGTACAAGTAACTTTACTGATGTAATGGGATTTACAAATTCCACATGGGATGAAGACGGCAATCTGCTTGCATCAAAAATGTATACGGATGTTCAGGAACTCGGCAAAAACGCAATTTTCTCGGTTAACGGAACTCAAATGATTTCAACTTCAAACACCGTAACTTCTGATATTTCCAGAATGGATGGTGTTACGTTGACTCTTAACCGTGTAAGCAATGAAGATGACGGAAGAACGACATTGAAGGTTACTCAGGATGTTTCAGGATTGGCTGATGCTCTCAAGAGTTTTGTTTCGGCATACAACAATGTTATGTCGAATATTGATGATGTAACAGCGCGCGGTTCGGATTTGAGCGGTGAAACATCTCTTACAAGTCTTAAAAATACTTTAAGGAATTATGCATCGGGAGCGAATACTGCAAACGGCGGTGTATATAAACTTCTTGCGGATATTGGTATTTCAACATCCTCTGCTAATGCGGGTGATATAAATGGTGATACACAATCTCTTTATTTTGATGAAGAAAAATTCCGCAAAGCACTTGAAGAGAATCCGGATTCTGTAAAAGCACTCTTGGCAGATGATAACGGTATTTTCAGCATGATGGAAAATACTGTCGAACAGAGTTTGAAGGCAACTGTCGGATTCTTTGACGTTAAGCAAAGTACTTTGGATTCTGAAATCAAGAAGGCGAATGAAAAGATTTCAAAGAAGAATACAAGCATAGAAACGTACAAAGCGCAATTGGAAAAGAAATTCCAGGCAATGGAAAATATGATTGCTTCAATGCAGCAGAACTACAGTTACTTCACAATGGGTTCATCATCATAGGGATTTTTTGTAGTACAATACGGGTATGAATATACTCGATGAATTTGATACAATCGCTGCAATATCTACTCCCGTGGGAACAGGCGGTGTCGGTGTTATAAGAATTTCCGGAACAAAAGCCTTTGAGATAATCGGCAAAATATTTACCGATTCCGATTTTTCTCCGAGAAAATTTAATCATGGCTGGATTGTTGAGGGAAACAGAAATATAGATGAAGTCATTGTTCTTCCTTTTTTTGCACCGAACAGTTATACGGGAGAAGATGTCATTGAAATTCAATGCCATGGGGGTATTAATGTTGTAAGAAATATTCTCAACCTTGTATTAAAAAACGGTGCAAGGATGGCGGAGAGAGGTGAGTTTACAAAACGCGCTTTTCTAAATAAAAAAATGGACTTATCGCAAGCAGAGGCGGTTGCGGACATTATTCATTCCAAGACTTCCGAGTTTGCAAAAGTTTCAGTTAAAAACTTGTCGGGTGTACTTAAATCTAAGATTGACGAAATAAGGACGGATATTTTTGAAGTTCTTTCCAGAATTACTGCGGGAATCGATTTTCCTGAGGATGTAAAAGAGCCTGAATATGAATATTTAATTGAAAAATTTGAGAATATAATTGCTTTTATTGATAAAATACTGGCAGGAGCGGACAGTTCAAATATTTTTCGACAAGGTGTTTCCGTTGCGATTGCGGGGAAACCGAATGTTGGGAAATCGTCGCTGTTCAATGCTCTGTTGAGTCTTGATAGGGCTATCGTTACGGATGTTGCGGGGACGACAAGGGATGTTTTGAGAGAGACTCTTGATTTGGGGATTCCGGTTACGTTAATTGATACGGCAGGGATTAGGGACAGTGATGAGAAAGTGGAAAAAATCGGGATAGACTACTCAAAACAGTCATTGAATGAAGCGGATTTGGTTTTATTTGTGTATGATGCATCAAAAAGTATGGAAGAGGAAGATTACCAAATTCTGTCGCTTTTAGATGGGAAAAATTATATAAAAGTCGGTAACAAATCAGACCTAAACGTTAACAAAAATGGTGATGATATCTATATTTCGGCTTTAACGGGCGAAGGAATTGATGAATTGAGAAAGGTTCTGACGAAAAAAGTTTGTACAATAGAGCCGGAGAATTTGGAATTTTTGACAAATACACGCCAGCAGGAATGTTTGCGAAAGGCAAAAAATTCTATTGAACAAGCACTTTTGGCATCAAATGTACATGAACTTCAGGATTTAATTTCTATTGATGTAAAATCGGCACTTCTTGCACTTGATGAGTTGACGGGCGAACTGATTACGGATGAAGTTTTAGAGAGTATCTTTGACCATTTTTGTATCGGAAAATAATACTAAAGGATTAGTACCCAAGTAGATTAAGAAAGCATGGCTGCAATGATATAATTATAATGTAAGTCGAAGGCAGCGAGTGATATTGTCGGATTTCGACGTAAAAAAATGATTGGGCATTTGTGTGTGTGTTCGGCTTACTTCTTTAAAACCAAAATCTTTTCTTCATAATAATTAGCCTTGCTCCTTTTGTTTCTCTTCCGAAAGGAGCTTAATTTTGTCCATACAAACATATAGCCTGATGCACGATGCTTAAAAATAAAATCATTTCAGTTTAAA
>JAFXYU010000163.1 GCA_017541565.1 bacterium
AATGCACATAAAAATGTCCGTTCGTGGCTAGAAAAACTCACGATTGAATTATTCCGCACCTCTTATTACGGAATAGCCTCATGGATTTCAACAAGCGAGGAGGTGACCGTATGACAGCATCTGAAGAACAAATTTTTTATTCAGTTGTAACAGATATCGGAATTGAAAAGATAAACGAAGCCTTGCAAACAGGCAAAAAAATAGATTTAAAATATATTGCTATCGGTGACGGCAATGGCGATTATTACGAGCCGACAGTAACTCAAACCGAACTTGTGAACGAAACATTTAGAGCAGAGATTTCCTCTGTAGATGAATTAACCGCACGAGCAAGAATTCCGTTTGATGTCGGAGGTTTTTATATCCGAGAAGCAGGAATTTTTGATTCCGAGGATAATTTAATTCTAGTTTCAAAACAGCCTGAGACTTATAAACCGAGAGAAGAGCAAGCCGGATTTAAAGATATATGGATGAAAATTCAACTCACAGGAATAAATCCGAATGCACTTATTTTAAAAATAGATCCCAACATTCAATTATGTACACTTGAACAATTATTAGAATCAATACGAAGCCACAAGCATCCCGACTTGATGGCAATAAGAATATACGACACCAACAACACAGGCATAGTGGACACTTGCGAAGTCGTTGATGGTGGCAGATTCACAGATGAAGATGTCGAGTTGGATTTACCTGACGGAACACCTCAAAGAGTAATGAGTGCCACTATTTATGACAAAAACAACAATGGAATTGTTGATAATGCAGAGAACATAGATGCCGGTGACTTTTAGTAATACCCCAATTAAAGAAAGGAAACATTTATGGGAAAAATTCAAATCAAACGTGGTTTGTCTACAAACCTACCAGCACATCCCGACTTGGGTGAAGTTCTTTACACCACCGATACAAAGAGATTTTATATCGGTAATGGTGCAGAAGCTGCTCCTACCGAGTTCGCCAATTTTGCTGAATTATTAACAGCACTTAACGGAAAGGCATCCGCTGACCACACTCACTCAGCATCAGATTTTACAAACTTTAACGATTCTGTTGATGCAAGAATAACTGCACAAACAGGAACGACTGCCGGCAAAATTGTTGCTTTGGATTCAAACGGCAAAATCCCTTCTACTTTGATTCCGTCATCATTTAAGGAAGCAGAAGTTGTTGCGGATATTGATGCAAGAGATGCTCTTGATACATTTGCAGGATTACACGCATTTGTTATTGATGCATCAGATGATGCAACAGTAACTTCAGGTGGTGCTGAATATTTATACAATGGCACTCAATGGATAAAAATATCCGAACTTGAGGGTTTGGATGTTTCTGTAACTTGGGAAAACATTGGAAATAAACCAACATTAGTAACAACACTTCTTGGTTTATCTGATACACCAAATACTTATGCAAATAATGCAGGAAAACTTCTTTGCGTAAACGCAGCAGGAACTGGTGTTGAATATACTGATCCATTTAGTGGCAATATTGATGGAGGTACGTTCTAAGATGTCCGCTACAAACATTAAGTTTAAGCGAGGGAATAAAGCAGACTTACCAAAGTCTGCTCCCTCCGGGACACCTTTATGGTGTGAAGATTCCCACGAATTATATATGGGAACAGGAAATGGTGTTACAAAGGCATCAAAAAGTGATGTCGTTGATGACACAGAAAACGAATTAAGCCTGATGGGTGTCTCTGACAATGATTTAGCGACACTCAAAAGCGACTCTGCGATTACTATGCAGGGTGGCATTTTAAAGGCATTACAATTTATCGGAAATTTAATCGGAAACGCAACTAATGATGGCGATGGTAACAATATTGTTGATACTTATGCTCGCAAAAGTGCAGTTCAATCAATAACTGATTCTCTTCCGAATTATCAATTAAAATCGGAAAAAGGACAGGCAAACGGATATGCTCCTTTGAATGCAAACTCTATTGTTTCATACGATTATCTTCCAAACGATATTGCAAACAAGTCTTTGTCTAACTTAAATACAACAGGCGAAGATAAGTTAAATACATCAAAAATGTACCTGACGGGTAATGCATCTTCGGATCCTACAGGCTACGCACAATTACTTGCCATAAAAAATGATGTTCTTGCAAAATCAATAATTGATGCAGCAATAAACAATGATTATTCAATTATGGGTACTCCAAGTATCAATCAAGATATTGTTTCATTTACAGGCAATATGGATTGTATTGTAACAAACTTTTATTTGCCGGCTACAGTTACAAAATACAAAGTAATAATAAAATTTGTGGCAACTGCTGCGATGAAAGAACGTTCTAATTCTATAACAGGCAATTATTCGGGTTATAACGGAATGCGTTTACAATCACAGCCGAACGGATGTTTTATGGCTTACCACAACACCGAGAATAAAACAAATCCAAACGCAATGATTACTACATATCTTCAAACACCAGTTTTAGAATATTCTGCCGGTGATATTGTAACCTTAGAAACAGGATATAATTCGGAAAAAGGTTTTTACATAATTGCTTCTGCGAATGGAGAATCAGTCGAACAAAACTCAAATGCCGAGGGCTTTTGGTATAAAGATACAAATGTACCTTTAATAATTGGCAGAAGTGTTGGTAATTATTCAGATGATTATTATTTCAGCGGAAGTATAGATTTAAGCGAATTCAGATGTTATGTCGAAGACAGTTTAGTTTACATTCCAAGCCTTCATATTCCTTGTATATCGCACAAAAATGGTGTAAAAATTGCTGATGTTCAATACGCAAGTAAAGTTGCTTTATTTAAGGAATATAAAGGTTATTCTCCATATTTTACCATTGATGAAACAAATCATACTTTTACTCTTCCAATGGGCGAAATATATGGAATGATTGATAAAAAAGCGAATATTGAACTTATTCCGATTAAACCTCTCGGTCAAACCATATCTTCTGCATTCCCGATAGAAGATAAAAATTTGGCACTTTGTGACGGCTCAATCATAACTGCAACTAAGAACTTTACCGATTTTGTAGACAAAATGAAATATTACTATAACTTACATAATGAAACACTTACTTGTTATACGGCACAGGATTTCTTAGGCGAGGAAGCTCGAATCTACATAAAAGGTTCACTTTATTCAGGTACTAAATTTTATAAAGCTGATGGAACTGAATATACAGGAAGTGAATGGAAATTAAAAAGTGGAACATTCAGCTATGAAATATATCATAATGATGATTTTGGAACTGAAACAAAAGCAACATATAGTCCCGATAAAAATGTAATTGTGCATAATTTACCCGAATTTATGGTTACAGAATCACAATGGCAGTCTTTGAACACAGCCAACGGGGAGTGCGGAAAGTTTGTTTACGATGAAACAAACAATACTGTCCGACTTCCAAATGTAAAAATATTTCGTGATAGTTACAGCTTGGGCGAATACAAATACGTTGTTGTATCTCAATTATTATAGGAGGATTTATGACATCACTCTCAAAAATCTGCCTCCATTGGAC
>JAFXYU010000164.1 GCA_017541565.1 bacterium
GATTCTTCTGATTCTGAATGGGAAGGATCTGCGAAAGAAGGAATTTTAATGGCTAATATTGTTCTTGTGGGGATGCCGGCAAGCGGTAAAACAACCATAGGTCAATTTTTAAGTGAGGAGTTAGCGGATTATACTCTCATTGATACGGATAGTGTGATTGAAAAGACAAATGGAATGAAGATATCCGAGATTTTTGAAAAGTATTCTGAGGATTATTTTAGGGGTTTGGAGCATGACACAATAAAGATGGTGTGTCAGGGAGACAATAAGATTATATCAATAGGCGGCGGTGCATTTGAAAATCCTGCGAACAGAGCAACTTTACTTAATTTTGGAAAGGTATTTTATTTAAAATCAAACCTTGATATACTTTATGAAAGAATATCTGAGGATAAGACAAGACCGCTTTTGCAAAAAGAAAATCCAAAGATGGTTTTGGAACAATTGCTCTTAAAGAGGGAAGAAAATTATAAAAAGGCGCATTGTATTGTTGATACTGACAATATGAAGGTAGATGAAATTGTAAGGTATATTATTAATGAAACAGACATTAACAGTAAAACTTAATAAAAAGAAATCCTATATGATAGAGATTTCAGACTCTTCATTTGCAAAACTTAACCGTGATATTGCGGAAATCACGCAGGGGCAGAAGCGTTTATTTGTTGTTTCTAAAAGGGTGTACAAGTTATATTCCGACAAACTTGATATCAGAGAAGATGAACTTTTTATAATGCCGGATGGTGAGCAGGAAAAGAATTATAAGAACTATCTCCGAATAATGGACCGCGCGCTGGAGGTCGGATTAACACGTAAGGATGTCATAATAGCCGTAGGCGGAGGTGTTGTGGGTGATATTGCAGGATTTGCCGCATCGACTTATATGAGGGGAATCGATTTTATTCAGATTCCGACAACGATTTTGGCAGCGGTTGATTCTTCAGTCGGTGGCAAGACGGCTATTGATTTTGCCGAGGCTAAAAACATTATAGGTACTTTTTATCAGCCCAAAATCGTCTATGTTAATATTAATTTTTTCAAGACGCTTGACAGAAGACAGTTTATGTCCGGAATGGGTGAAGTTATAAAGTATGCGATGATTGAAGAAAGTTGTAAGTATGAAAATTCTCTGTACTTGTTTGAATTTTTAACTCTCGGATATGAGAAAATTTTAGAAGGTGAGCCTTTAACAACGATAAGGATGATTGAATACTGTCTGAATCTAAAAGCGGCTGTTGTATCAAAAGATGAAAAAGAGAGCGGATTAAGGAAGGTTCTTAATTTTGGCCACACACTTGCACATGCGCTTGAAACAATAACCAAGTATAAGAAATTTACGCATGGTGAAGCGGTTGTATACGGAATGTATTTTATTCTTAATTGGGCATACAAACAAGGTATAATAACCTATTCTTATTATAAACTTTCAACTGAATTGTTGGATAAGTATGGTTTTAAGCCGCTTCAAATCAAATATCCGCCTCAAAAACTTGTTGAAATAATGAAGAAAGATAAAAAAGCAGGAACAGGCAAGATTACCTTTATTGTTCCCAAAGATAAAAAACTCGTGCGCGAGATTCAACTCACTCCAGATGAAGTTATGGATATGTTTTAGTTATTTATTTGTCTTTGCAAAATATAGTAGTGTTGTTTCAATCCTTTCTACAGTTTTTTCGCACTCTATATTCAAGCCTAGTATAAAAGGTTGAACTTTTTGTTACATTCTTGCTTATTCAAAAACTATGTAATAAAATAGTCCTTATTGAATTGAGAGATTTAAGGATATTGTTGATATGAAAAAAGCACTTATGATAGCGTCAATCTTAATGATTGCGGTTATTTCAACAGCATGTATAAATAATATTGCAGTCCAGGAATTGAATAACAAGGCTAATGAATACATGCAAAAAGGTGATTATGAGTCTGCCATGAACAGACTTCAGGCAAGTCTTGATTTGGACTCAACCATGTATGAAACTTACTACAATTTAGGTATTGCTGCAATTAATGCAAAAAAATACGAAACAGCCATAGAGGCGTTGGAAAAAGGTATTGTTATTAAGCCTGAATTTAGCGATTTTTACTATTCATTGGGTGTTGCTCAAATTGCTTTAGCGGATGAAATCATGGAACGAGACGAAAGCGTAAAGGAAGAAAATAATGGAAAAGAGGGACTTCAACCGATAGATATAGAAAGAGCAAAGGAACTGAAGTCAAGTGCTATCGAGAATTTGTTAAAATATTTAGACAGCGTTCCTGATGCTAAAGACAAAGAAACAGTTGAACAGATGCTTAAAGAGTGTGAAGATTTTATTAATCCTTCGCAGGGGGATTCATCTAAAGCATAATGTTTACCTCACCTTCCCAGATAATTTTCACCGTTTTTGGAGTCAATGTTTATTATTACGGCGTAGTACTGGCACTTGCTATTGCTGCCGGAGTATTGGTCTCTGATTATATCGGTTCAAAATTTTTTGAGTTTAAAAAAGATACTTTTATTGACCTTGCACCGTATGTAATTATTTCCGGTATTATCGGAGCAAGACTGTATTATTGCATGATGGATTTCCATTTTTACTTAAAATTTCCGACCGAAATTCTTGCAATAAGACATGGCGGAATTTCTATACACGGTGCGATATTGGGCGGTCTTTTGGGGTTATGGATTTATGCCCGCAGACATAAACTTAATTTTTATAGAATATGTGATATTTCCGCAATCGGACTTGCGCTCGGTCAGGCAATCGGAAGATGGGGCAATTTTTTCAATTCCGAAGCGTACGGAACTCCCACAAACCTTCCTTGGAAACTTTTTATTGCCCCTCAGTACAGGCAAGTTCCTTATGCTGATTGTGAATTTTATCACCCGACTTTTTTGTATGAAAGTATACTGGATTTTGTAATATTTTTAGTTTTGTTTTACCTTGTTAAAAAGTATTCAAAAGGGAAAGAGGGTAATTTTGCGCTGATTTATCTGATTTTGTATTCATTTGCAAGAATTGCCGTTGAAACTTGCAGAATTGACAGTGTCAGATATGTTTTCGGAGTTCCTGTTGCAATCATAATCTCTGTGGGTATAATTATCTTATCGTCAATTTTGTTATATAAGAGGAATAAATGAACGACAAAATGAAAGCCGTATTGTATTACGGTCCGCAGAATATTAAGTATGAAGAAACAATGA
>JAFXYU010000165.1 GCA_017541565.1 bacterium
GTCGGATAGAAACTGTAACATCCGATATCGCCGAATGTACCGACTTTTTGTCCTTTGTATTCAGCACCGATTGCTTGGCAGCAGTCTTCAATAACGTATAAATTATGGCGTTTTGCGATATCCATAATTTTATCCATATCAGCGGGTTGACCGTAGAGGTGAACCGGCATGATTGCTTTTGTATGAGTTGTAATAAGTGCTTCAATCTTGTCTGCATCAATATTAAATGTATCAGGATTGATGTCGCAGAATACAGGTGTTGCACCTACGATTTCAATAGATTCTGTTGTAGCAACAAATGTGAATGCTGTTGTAATAACTTCGTCACCCGCACCTATATCCAATGCGCGGAGTGCTATATGAAGTGCATCAGTACCGGAGTTAAGTCCTACTGTATATTTGCATCCGATATAATCTGCAAGTTCCTGTTCGAGTGCTTTTACGTTAGGTCCTAAGATATATGAGCCTGAACGAAGAACTTCACAAACGGCTTTTTCAACTTCTGTGCCTATTTTTGCGTATTGTCTTTTTGAATCTAAAATTGGAATCATAATTACCTCCTAATATTTCTTCTCCACATTATAAGTGTATCATACTTTTCGGGCATCTTTATATAATCTTCATTTCGCGTGGTATAATTTATGTATGATAAGACACATAACACCGATTGCTTTACTTTTAATATCAAATATATTTATGACATTTGCTTGGTACGGACACCTAAAATTCAGGAGCATGCCGCTTTTGATTGTCATACTTGTGAGTTGGGGAATTGCGTTTTTTGAATACTGTTTTCAAGTTCCGGCCAACAGAATCGGGTATGAGTGTTATAATGCAACTCAACTGAAAACAATTCAGGAGGTTATTACACTTCTTGTATTTTCGTTCTTTTCCGTACTGTATTTGAAAGAACAGTTCAAATGGAATTATCTTGTAGGGTTCATTTTTATTGTTCTTGCGGTGTTTTTTATTTTTAAGAAATGGTAAATATAAAATTTATTTCCTTATGGTGCTTCTTTCAAGTGCGCGGACGAGTTTTGTCGGAAGGTTTTCGTTTGGATTGATTGAACCTACAAGTATGGTTTTGCATCCGAGTCTTTTTCCGCCCAGAATATCAGTGAGCGGTCTATCTCCTACCATAACTGCTTCTTCGGGTTTGACTCCGATTTCGTTTAAGTAAGCACGCATAACATCAGGATTTGGTTTTCTTGCTGCGCCTATTACTCTGCAAGGTGCAATTTTTGAGGCATTTTCGATATATTCTTCACTAAAATTATTTGAAATAATTGCGACTTCAAAATCATTCAAAAACGTATTAAACCATTCTAACGTTTCAGGCAAAAAAGATGCGGACTTCGAAATCATAATAGTAGAATCCAAATCAAGCATAATACACTTTATTCCCTGTGCCTTTAATCCGTTAAAATCAATCTCGTACACATTTTTGAGGTTATAATCGGGTTTTATGAACATGCACACCTCGCAGTTTCATTAACACCGTTTTTGATACCGACCGTTCTCACAAGCGCCCATTCGTATTCTGTAGGCTCATTGGTAAACTTAACCAAGAGTTCGTGGTTTGTATTTGCAAGTTCCTGTTCTTCACCGTTTGTATCTTTAATTTCAGTTACTTGAGTAACAAATTTTTCCGAAGGTGTAATGATTTCAATATCTTCGTTTTTGAAGAATTTGTTTTTGGTTTTTATCTTGTAATAGTCGCCTTCTTTCCCCCAAACTTCGCATAAAAAGTCAGCACCGGCAAGACCTTTGGAAATATCGTAACTATAGCCGTCAGAAGGATATTCACCGTCACCCAGATAAAATCCTGTTGTATAGCCTCTGTTTCCGACTTTTAGAAGTTCCTCAAAATATTCCGAAGTGTCGGCATTCGGGTTTTCCCAAACTAAATCAATCGCTTCTCTGTAGGCTTTTGCAACAGCCGAAACATAATACAGGCTCTTTGTTCTTCCTTCAACCTTAAACGAATCAATACCCGCATCTATCATTTCTCTCAGGTGATTAACAAGGCACAAGTCTTTTGTAGAAAGAATATGAGTACCTTTATCATCCTGAACAATCTCCTGATACTCATTCGGGCGGGTTTCTTCAAGGAGTTTGTAACTCCATCTGCACGGTTGAGAACAATTACCGGAGTTTGCTTTTCTTTCTCCACCCGTCATATAATCACTCAGCAAACATCTTCCCGAGAAAGAAACACACTGTGCGCCGTGTATAAAACACTCCAGTTCCATTTCCGGAACCTTGGATTTTATTTCCGCAACATCTTTTATCGGAAGTTCGCGCGCCAGAATACAGCGTGTTGCGCCCATATCCTGCCAAAATTTTACCGCCTCATAGTTTAAAATATTTGCTTGAGTCGATATATGAAGGTCAGTGTCCGGCATGTATTTTTTTGCCATCCTCATAATTCCGGGGTCACTTATAATCAAAGCATCGGGGTTTGAGTCAACAATTTTGTCCATACATTCTTCAAGTGACTTTATATCAGAATTAAACCCGAAAATATTTAAGGTTAAATACGCCTTTGCACCCATTTCGTGTGCGGTATCAATTGCGGTTTTAAGGTTTTCCATGGTGATTAGTTCGCCTTTTCTCATTGCTCTTAGGCTAAAATCAACTACTCCGAGATACACAGCATCCGCACCGTATTTTATCCCGTATTTTAATTTTTCAATATTACCCGCAGGCATCAAAAGTTCAGGTTTAATCATAAAAAGATTTTAGCACAAAGGGGTAAATATTGTTTATATTAAAACTAAAATTAATTTATCCATCGAAAACTTGTTACATAGTCATCACCATTAATATTTCCTTTGATAACAGCGAGGAATTTCCTGTATGTTTTTTCCGAAAGTTCAATTCCGGGGATTTTGTTTATATTATTCAAAATCTTGGAATCTTTTGTCAAATCAACTCCGGGAATAACATTAAATAAGGTATTGAGAGAAACATTCCCAAGCGGACCGAACATTGTGGAAATCTTTTTGGACAAAAGTCCCAATACTTCCATATCCGCGTTTGCCGTTGCAAAGTTGTATTTGCCGGAAATAAACAGGCTTAAATCTTTACCCTTGGTAGCGATTTCTATATCGTTTGTTATGCCGTTTTTGATTGAGAAACCTCCGTAAATATCGGAGAAGTTTCCTGTTTTGAGCGGAGTAATAATATCTATAACGCTGTTAATAGAAATACTGGTAATTCCGCTTTTTACAAGGTTTCCTGCTCTTAGTAAATATTCAAGCGAGCCGAGTTTCGGTATACGTCCTTCTGAAACATTGAATCGAGTTCTTCCGTTAAGGGTCTGCATACACTTGTCATAATCACTTCCGTTGCATGCCAAATCCATTTCGCCTGTCAGGCTGCCAAATATTTGATTGTTCAAATTGAATACCGCATAAGAAATTTCATTTGCGTTAATGTCTTTGGCACTAAGGTTCAATCCGATATTATTGTTAACAAAATTGTATGAAAAATCTCCTTTTAAATTTCCGTCAGCAATATTAAACTTGAATTTGTTTATATTCAAAGCCTTTTTATCCGTAATCGAAATAATTGCTTCAACATTTTGTGCGACAAGGTTTCTGAGTCGAATTACATTGGAAGTAATTTTTAAGTTTTTGACTATCAAATCTGAAAGGTCAAATTTTGTATCAAGGGTTTGATAACTGTCTACCTGTGCCATTCTTACCTTGTTTGTTATATAGTTTAAATCAATTTCCTTTGTGAATAATTCTGCATTTTCAATATAATACGGTTTAGTGAGTTTATTTCTCAACGTTCCCTTGAATTTTATATCATTTCCCATAATTTCACCCGCAGAGAATATATCAATAGTTTTATCTCTAAAGTTGCAGGAAATATTTTTCATTGTTATATCCAAAAACGGAATGTCTGTTTCAAATATATGGAACGTTCCGATAAGACGCGGGTTTGAAAGTTTCCCGTTAAATCTCAAATCCGAGGTAAACTGACCTTGTTTAATATTCGGTTTTCTGAAAATTATGTTGAAAATTTTTGCATCCGTAGGATTTTGGGTTTTTATATGTAAATCGTGGAATACTAAATCGTCTTTGTAAACCTCAATTCCGCCGGAGGCTTTGAGCATGTTGTGTCTGGTCTGTCGGGTTCCCAAAGAGTCAATCAATTTATCGTAAGAAAATTCTTTTATTTTTATAATGTTTTTGTTCAATACATTCATATCAAGATTAAGAACAAGGGCATTTTCAACATCTCCGACGGTTGCTCCCAAATAATAAATACTGGAATCCTTTGCCATGTCTGCTGTCAGTATCAAATTAAAATCATCTTTTGTTCCCTTTAATTTTGCTTGATAAACAATGTCGCCCTTTATTTTAACCGGATAAATACGATTGTTGTTTATGTATTTATCTACAAAATCCTGCTTGGGTTTGGAATTGAAATACAAATTAAAGTTTTGTTCCGTGAAGATATTATTAATTTCGCCATCCAAAAGTACAGGCATCTCATCTGCAAGAATATTGATTTTATTTAATCCCAGATAATTTTTCCTTACATAAATACTACCGTTAACTACCTTAACAGGAAGATTTAGGGGAGTAAAAATAAATGCAATTCCGCCAATATTGGTAGAAGCATTAAGGTCGTTGTTTCTGATAACTGCATTAAGATTAATTTTTCCCTTATTAAAATGTATAAGGTTTATCATATCTCTGTATTTTTGAGGTATCAGGATAAAATTTGAGAGAAAGTTTATTTGTGCCAAATCAAAGTTTTTGAGATTTATCTTTCCGTTAAAAAGCGGCTTATTATTCAAGTTCTCTGCAGTCAAATCTGTTTCAAAAGAACTTTTTGTATCAATAAATACTCCCTTTATGTTTTTGACTGACAATTTGCCCTTTTTGAGTGTAATTTCACCGCCGGAGATATTTAGTTTATTGTTCTGTGAACTTCCGAGAATACTTGCCGTAAAATCGATTTTGTCAGGCTCAATTTCATTAATTTTGCCTTTGTATTTGACTCCGACAGAAGTTATAATGTTTCCGTAGTTTTTTATGGAATGATTCTTGGCATTCAAAACGTCATTGATATTAAGTTTGGGAATTGTCATATCAATGTCTGCAAGGTTTTCTTTTATAATCGCTTTTACATCAAGCGGCGAATTTCCGATAAAAGATTTTATATCAGCACTGACATTTGTACCGTTAAATTTGGCACTTCCTTTGGTATTATGCACTTTGATTCCGTTTAAACCGAATGTGTTTCCGAGGAAGTTAATCTCACCGCTTGTAAAGAAATTTTTGCCGAATTTCGCAAGTTCTATTTCTTTAAGGTTGCCAAAAACTTTTAAACGGAGGTTGATTAATCCTTCCTTCGAGTCAAGTTTCGGCATAACGGCTTTGATATCATCAATTAGTCCCAAAGATGTTGTAATAGCGTTATAGAGGTATCCTACTTCCTGATCTTGGGATGAAACATTGAAATCAAACTTGCCGGCGAGGTTGCAGACTCCGTCAATGTTAATCTTTTTGCCGTTAACCAAACCTTCTTTTAGGTGAAATTCAGCATTTTCGTCATCAAAACTCAACAGAGCCACACCTTTATTCATTACCATGTTCGGAATGTCGTTAAAGTTTGTTGTTACATTATAGAAATTGAGATTTCCCCATACATGCGGGTCTTTTCTGTTACCTTTTACGGTTATATCAATATTTCCGTCACCTTTGATATCCATTAACGGAACCGGACCGATAACAAAATTTAAAATTTCATGAATTGGAACAACCTTTTCTTCGGCAGTTGCCAAATCAACATGTTCGGTACTCCAAACTCTCATGTCCGAGTATTTGACATTGTACAATTCGACTCCGCCTTTTACCCAGACTTTTTCTGTTGAACTTGCCGGAACAGCAACATCAAAATCAAGGTATTTGCCCAAAAAATCAAGTTTTACGGTTGCACCTTTGGTATTAGGAATCGGTTTTGTGAGAATACCGTCATCTACAAAGATTTGTCCGTTTACCGAGGGTTCAAGGTTATCTCCCTTAACGGAAAAGTTTCCGATTATATTGCCAAAAAACTTGTATTTTTTGAGTTTGTACATATCAATATCCTCGGTTTTGAACGGAGGTGCCATTGATATAAAATCTTCTATTCTCGATTTGTCCAAACTTATATTCAGATTTATGCTCGGAAGCGGTCTGTCAAGATAGTTGGATACATTTCCCGACAAATGTGCATGAATATTATCCGATTCAAGCAATGCCTGCTCAATGCTTATGGTTTTTCTCGTGATATTAAAGTCCGAATTTACTTTTAATATATCCGGAAATATCATTGATTTTGCGCTGTCTTCCATGTTAATCGCGCATTTCTTGAACTGAGCGGTCATGTGGTTTTTATCCGCTTCAATATCAATATTTCCCGAAACATTGATTAAATCGGAAGGCAGATAATTCTTGAGAAAATCCGCAATCGGTTTTAAATTCAAATTTTCGACGTTAATATTTATGTCGCTTTTTTGTATGTCATTGTTTTTGGGAAGAAATAATTTTGCATTAAATACGGAATCATCAGTATTTGAAGTTATTGTACTGTTTATTCCCGCCTTTAAATATCTGCCGTTTTTCCTGTAATAAACATTTTCACCGAAAATCCTGTTTTTATTTTCCGTATCATCTATCTGTATATCGAATTTTGCCACTTTTACGGCATCACAAACGAATTTTGCCTTCTTAATTTCAGACATAAAATCTTTGTCTAATTCAGGTTTCTCAAGGATTTTAGATTCAATATATATGTTTGATGCCGAGATTTTGTTTATATGGACATGTCCTGAAAGCAGCGGAAGCAAACGGATTCTGATTCGAGGCTTTATAATGTGCAATTTTTCATTAGAATTTTTTGCCGAAATATCAATTTCAGAGGCTTTTAGAGTGGCGGTAGGAAGAATACTTGTAATGAGTTTGGGGTTTACAATTTTGATATTATAGTCCGAATTGTATGACATATTTTCCGCAACAATTTTCATTCCGGCAGACAAAATAAGCGGGATTCCGCCAAGCCAGAATATACATATCCCCAAAATTATAAATATATATTTTTTTAACGAATTACTCATCTCAAGCCATACCCATAATACCAGTAACAATGAAAAATGTATAGTGTTTCGGTAGCGACTAAGTGATTAGGAAATCAAGTGATTTTGTGCGCCATGCCGCACCAACGGTTTAAAGCGGCATGCTGAAGAAAAAACGTTATCCAAACGGATAATATCCATGCGGGCTATTTTAAGTGTATTTTTAACAATTATCCCCCAAAGCCTTGTGTTTAGCGAGGTTTACAAAAGTTAATAATATTAAAACTACCCTATTGACATTTTAATCGTTATGTAGCATAATAATTTTTGTAGATGAAGTGTTAAACAAACACTTAATCTCAAAAAGGTCAGGTGACGAACATGTTAATTAATAAGATATCAAATTTTTCAAATATAAAAAATATAAATTTTAGAGAAAATGAACTCTCAAGAGAAATGGTTTCACAGAATGCTATTCTTATGCTCAGAGATCCGAATGCATCCGTAAGATTTCAACAAAATCAGGAAATTGCACAGAATGCTGATGCATTAAGCACAAGTCCTATTAAGGCTTTGGGATATAAATTGTACAGAACCTTCAGTATGTTGAGTGAAGATATTCCGACTGAAGGACAGGAGCAAGAACAAAAGCATTTGAATACAATAGCTTAAATATAAATCTACAATATAATACACACACATAATTTAGCGATAATTTTTAATTATCGCTTTTACTTTATTTATATGTTATAAACTGCTCAAACAAAGTCCCAGAGCAAGAATTGCGGAAAAATATATCATCAAATTTCTGGATTGATACATCCTTATCATAAAGGCTTCTGCGTGTGCATTTCTAAGTCTCTTCATATTTTCCATCGGAAAATGATACCACTTGTGTTCCGGAACGCTTTTGGGGTTGTTTGAATAGTCAAACATTGATTTATATAAATCAACTGCCAGAATAATTGTAAGAGCGGTTAAAAATACCTGCCAGTCAGCAATATCAAATATGCATAAAAGAACGGTAGAAGCATAAGCCAAAATTAAAAGAATTTTGAGTACAACCAATGAATCCAGTCTTGAGTCGAAAGAGTTTGCAATTGTCAAATGGTTTTCTTTCAAATCGTAATCAAAATCCATGACCGTATGGATATATAATAGAACAACAGTCATAAGCATAGTAGGAATTGAAAGAATGAACACATCCATTGGCATTGTGTTTGTCATAACATAATATACTCCGCCAAAGAGTGCCGGACCGTATGCAATTCCAACCGCAAATTCGGAAAGTTTAAATCTCGAAAGGATTGAATAAAAGACTGCAATAAAACCGCCTATTGAGGCAAAATACAGTACGGGTTTTCCGCATTTTATGTAGAAAAATAAGCCGATAATTCCTGCCAGTGCAAAATAGAAGGCGATAAGCAATTTTACCTGAGATTCTCTCATAACGCCGGATATAAGGTATCTGCATTTTGTTTTTTGCGAATTATTAAGATATTCTTTTTTATCAAAATCGACTTGTTTTATCAGATTTTTATAATCCAGATAGTCATCAAGAACGTTTGTGCCCATGTGTGCCAGCGAAACTCCGACAAGTGCCAAAATCCCATACAGTGCATTACCTGAACCGAGAAGTGCATAAGTAAACACAACCAGCCAAGACATAATCGTCATTGGCAGAGAAAATGCTCTTGAACATTCTAAAATTGTTGAAATATTTGCTCCCATAAAACAATATTATCATAAATCCGATTATTAAACCATTCGGTTAACAATCCTAATACAATTGATTTTGTGCTAAAATTTACATAACACAAGGAGAAATTATTATGATAATGATTGCTGTCGGTTTATTGATGAGTTTTGTGCTTTGTCTTCTTTTGGGAGTTCCGTATATTGATTTTTTGAAGAAAAAAACCATAGGGCAATATATTTTGGAACTTGCTCCGGAATCTCATGCTAAGAAAGCAGGAACTCCTACAACCGGAGGTGTTTTTATTATTGTTTCAATAATTATAGCATCCGTGGTTACTCTGTTTTTGGCTGAGAAAGTTGATAATTCCGCACTCGTTATTTTGATAACTCTCTTTTTTATGGCGCTTGCGGGATTTCAGGACGATTACTTGAAGATTAAAGGACATGAGAACAAGGGATTAAGTCCGAGGGGAAAACTTGTCAGACAGATTCTTATAGCACTTATTCCTACAATATACGCAATGCAGCATTACGGAACGGTTATAACGCTCGGTTCAAAAACTTTTGATTTGGGAATTTTATATCCTTTGTTTGCGGTTTTTGTGATAACCGGTTCATCAAATGCATATAATTTGACGGACGGCTTGGACGGTTTGGCAGCGTCGACAGGTATTCCGGCATTTCTGGCATGCGGATTTATTTCATACATAAATGGTTATACTGATGGGGCAATAATTTCTGCTGTTACAATAGGCGCTCTTTTAGGATTTTTGAAATACAACAAACCAAAAGCCGAAGTATTTATGGGCGATACCGGCTCTCTTGCTTTGGGCGGGCTGTTGGGAACGCTTGCGGTTATGGGCAGGTGTGAACTTCTCTTGGCACTTTTCGGCGGAGTTTTTGTAATGGAAACGCTTTCAGTAATACTACAGGTGACGAGTTTTAAACTTACCGGAAAAAGAATTTTTAAAATGTCCCCAATACATCACCATTTTGAACTTTTGGGACACTCCGAAAAGAGAATTGTAATAGAATTTACGATAGTATCCTTTATTTTATCTCTGGTAGCGGTTGTTCTAAACTATATATTCTAAACTTTTGTAACAGTTTTGTTACATTCATGGCAATTTTGCTCCTGAAAAACTCTTTATTTATATATAGGGAAACAAAAGTTAAATAGGGAGGACTGATTATGGCAGTCGGAGCAAGGGACTATATCGATAAATTACTCGTTAAGAAATATGCAGATGAAAAAGTGGATAACCACGATTCAATGGAGTCAATGGTAGACCCGCAAAAAATGCTTGATGCAATGAATGATGTTGCAACAATACAAAGAAATATGTTTATGCTGTCGCAAAAGTTGTTTTCAACCTGTTATGCGGTAAACGCAAAAGCGGCAAGATACAAGAAAAAAGAAGAAGCGGCTGCAGGATAAGTAAGTTTTGGGGGTGCCGAAGGCACCCCCTTTTATGTGAAGTATAAATTTGTAGCATGCCAAAAGTTAGAAGAATCTCCTCTATATATATGATGTCTTCAACCTGAAAATCCTCTATGATACAGGTGGACTTATTGTAGGGATGAGGTATGACAAATTCTGTATTTTTTGACGAATTATATAAACAATTTTCTTGGTATGATTCAATATTCACGCCTGTTGTAAAGAATTGCAGCGATGAATTTTTCTTTGACGGGTTAGAGTACAAACTTGCCTCAATAAGTACCAACATGAATGTACTTGCCCAAAATGATACCTTTTTTGTTACAAAAGTCAAGATTAACGCTAAAAACGATGTTTACATAAGAATTTCACAGGATGCAATCAATGTAATTCTTGATAAAGTTTTGGGTAAAAATAACAGAAAATTTGATTTAACCGAGGTTTCCGAGTTAGAGGCGAGGATTATTACGGCATTCAATGATTTTTTATACGAATCACTGGAATCAAATTTTACTATAGAGCCGCACAGAAGGTATACGGAAATTTTGCATTTAACCTATTTTGTAAAAAGTGAGATTTCCGATTCTGCCGCAAAGTTTATTATTTCCGTACCCAAGGATATTCTTTCACCTCAAAATATAGAGAACACCGTGCCAAGATTTGACGACAGTGATTTTGCAAACAGCCTCGCGGAGGTAAATCTAATCTTGGGAAGAACTACATTTCCGGTTGCTGAGGTAAAAAAATTGGATGCGGGTGACATTGTTGTTTTTGAAGACAGCAAATCTTCTGAAATGACTCTTGTCTGTGACAATATAATACAAAAGTTTCAGGTTAAACCAAATGTAAAAATAATTGTGCCGTATGATACGGGCGTAGGAGGAGACATGGGCGATATGTCAAATACAAATTTGTGGGACAGTATTCAGGTTGATATGTTTGCTGAGTTTGACAGAGTTAAGGTTACTTTGGGTGAACTCAAAAACATTGAAGAAGGGCTGATTGTTGATTTATGTTCGGTATATGATAACAAAGTTTCATTGAAAGTTGGCGGCAAATCGGTTGCAACAGGTGAACTTGTAATTATAAACGATCGTTTCGGTGTAAGGATAGAAAAAGTCAACGATACGCAATCTGATGTTACACGCATTCCTGAAGTTAATGAAGAACCTTCTGAGGAACAGGCTTCCGGCGAAGAAGATTTTGATTACAGTGACTTTGAAGTCGAAGGCGGAGAAGGTTGACTTTAGGGAAAAATGAATTAATAGAGAATCAGGTGAACAAGTGATTAAGCGGTTATATAAAATATAAGGGTTAAATAAGTTAAATAATATTATACTCACTTAATCACCTGTTCACTCAATCACTTAATCACTTGTAAAAAAGAGGTAACAAATATGGGATATTTAGGAAATTTTATAGTTTATGCTATGGCAATGGTTGGTGTAATCGTAGTTGCACTTCTTGCATTCAAATTTACGACTTCCGGCGGAACTTTGGCACGCAAATCAAAATATCTCAGGCTTGTTGATACAATGTCGCTCGGACAAAGAAAAAACTTGTACATAGTATCTACCGGTAAAGAGCAATTTTTGATTGCGGGAGATGTTGATAAAACAACATTGATTTCCAAACTGGAAACGGTAGAACCTGAAACAGAGATTTCTGCCGTTAAGGAACAAAAGAGTTTTAGGGAAACTTTAAACAATCTTCCAAGGCCGGATTTTATGGATAAATCAAATATAGGTATACGCTCAAGCATGCTTTCAAAAAAGCCTGTTATGGTAAGTATGCTGGAAAGAATGAATGGCAAGGAAAGTGAACGAGTGAGCAGGTGAGCAAGTGATTAAGTGAGTATTAAAATATACAAAAGTTCAAACGTGTCAAATATTAAAGAATTTGTAATTCACTCAATCACCTGTTTACTTAATCACCTGTTCACTTAAAAAAATAAAAAGGAACAAATAATGGATAATGCACTTCAAAGTATGAACCCTGTTTTACAACTTCTTACGGTAATGAGCCTTTTTTCGCTTTTACCGTTTGTGTTTTGTTGTATGACATGTTTTTTGAGATTTACAATAGTTTTTTCACTTTTAAAAACGGCAATGGGCGTTCAAGTACCGCCTGCAATCGTTACAATAGGTTTATGTATGATTTTAACCTTTTATACAATGGGCGGTGTATTTCAGCAGATGTATGAAAGGGGTTCAATACCGTATCAGAAAAATCAAAATCTTATAATGGCCGTGGATGAAGGTTCAAAACCGTTAAAAGAGTTTATGATGAAGCAAACAAGAGAAGGTGATTTGGCATTTTTCGTGGAACTCAAGCACAAAACTCCGCCAAAATCTCCGGATGATATTACTATCTGGGAAGTTGCTCCCGCATATATTTTGAGCGAACTCAAAACCGCTTTTGAAATCGGGTTTATCGTGTTTGTACCGTTCATTGTACTGGACCTTGTTGTTGCAAACATTCTTCTTGCACTGGGTATGTTCATGTTATCACCGACAATTATTTCATTACCGTTTAAATTGCTTATATTTATTGCAGTAGACGGCTGGGCGCTGATAGTTCAAGGGCTGGTACAGAGTTATAACTAAGTGAGCAGGTGAACAGGTGAGCAAGTGATTAAGTGAGGTTATAAAATGTATCACAAAGATATGGAAGCATGGAAAAAGTCTATAGAATTAGTTACTAAAGTTTATAAATTGACAAAAACATTCCCTGATGATGAAAAATTTGGATTGATAAGTCAAATGCGCAGAGCAGCCGTGTCTATACCATCAAATATAGCTGAAGGTGCTGCGAGAAATTCAGACAAAGATATGCTCAGATTTTTGGATATATCATTAGGTTCTGTTGCTGAATTAGAGACTCAGATAATTATTGCGGAAAACCTGCAATACATGCAAGATACAGACATTTATGATGATATAAAAGTTACAACGGCATTGATATCCGGTATGAAAAAGTATTTGAATAACAAAACTGAATATATGAAAAGTGATTAAAACTCACTTAATCACCTGCTCACCTGTTCACTCAATCACTTTAATAAATGCAATCAAACAAATAGGAAGAAAAATATGGAACTACTTACAGAATATTTAGCAAAAGGTTTTATGGTAATGTTATCGATTTCAATGCCCTGCGTACTTACTGCGGCGGCAATCGGTTTGGTTGTCGGTATCATTCAGGCTGTAACTCAGGTTCAGGAACAAACAATCGCTGCTGCACCGAAAATCTTTGCGGTATTTTTGGTAATTATAATCGGAGGCTTGGGATTTATTAAACTTCTTACAAACTTATTTCAAGAAGGAACGGCACTTGCTTTCAATACGATTTCCAAAAATGATGCTTATGTTCTTCCGGCGGATTATTACAAGTACACGACTCCTTTTGAAAATGAGATGAAAGGTGACAAATTTAAAAATGTTCCTACTGCGGATGAAACGATGAAAAATGCGGGTAAAGTTCCTTATATTGACAAAGGTCAAAAGATTAAATATCAGACTGCACCGAAAGCACCTATGCCAAAAGGCAATTTTGTTGAAATTAATAAAATGCTCGGGAGGTGAACAGGTGAGCAGGTGAACAGGTGATTAAGTGAATTTAGTAAATGAAAGAAATAAAATTTTTGACAAGAGGAATAATATTTAAATGAAAAATAATAAAACAAAAGATACAAAAAGAAAATTTATAACTCACTCAATCACTTGTTCACCTGCTCACTTGCTCACATTAGTAGCATGCTTATTCACATTTATTCCAATCACATATGCATTTGAAGACGTGATTGTTACGAACAATTCCAAATTAACTGAAATAAGAGTCGGAAACCACGAAATTATAGACGTTTTTCCGCTAGTGACAATAATGAATGATAAGAATACGTTGATAGTTCATCCCTTGAAAGAAGGTCAGACAACCTTTAGTGTTCTTAAAAACGATAAAAAAACGGTGAATTTCTCGGTTAAGGTCGAGGCTGATGAAACGATTATATCGCCTGTCGAGGGTTTTGACATTCTTCCTGTTGATGCCCCTCCGGGGATATTTGAGTATGAGTTGGATAAACCGCCTATAAAGGTGAATAAGTGAGCAGGTGATCAGGTGATTAAGTGATTAAGTGATTATAAAATTACGAAAATCATACTTGTTCAAATAGAATTTTATACTCACTTAATCACTTGTAAAATAGGGAAAAACAAATGGAACAAATAGTAAACCAAATATCAATTATACTTCCCGAATTTTCACGCTGGTTCTCGGCGGGATTTATCGTATTTGCGCGCCTTTTGGGATTTATAAGATTTGCTCCCGTTTTTAACAGAAAAGAAATTGCGGGGATTGTAAAACTTGCGTTTGCCTTTATTCTGGCTGTTATTATAACTCCGATACTAAAGCCTTCTATGCCTCCGGCAACGATTTCGCCTATTTTGCTTTTGGTATTAAATTTTGCTGCCGGTGCGATAATAGGATATATAGGGCAATTACTTATACAGGCTATTGAAGCGGGCGGCGATATGATTAATACCCAAATGGGTTTATCTTCCGCAATGGTTATGGACCCTTCCACTAACAGCCAAACGTCTATTCTGAGCCGTGTTGTTACGCTTTTGGGCTTAGTTATATTTATGGAAATCGGCGGCTTTTATTGGATGATAAATGCAATTATAAGAAGTTTTCAACTCTTTCCGATTTACGCTGTTTCAATACCCTTGGAACAAATTATTAATATGGATTATCTTGTTACAACGACCTCAAATGTTTTGTATATAGGTTTGCAGATAGCCTCTCCGGTTCTTCTTGCAACGTTGGGACAGGATATAATCCTCGGCGTAATTTCCAAAACAGCACCTCAAGTTAACGTATTCCAACTCAGTTTCTTATTTAAGCCTGTTTTTGGTGCAGCAATAATGATTTGGATTCTTCCTATGCTGATAAGCGTTATTTCGGACTTCTTTACCTCTTTTTCAAGCATATATTAGAACCTACAGCAAACTCAATTGTTTCTCAAAGTGTTTTCTTAAAAATGACGGTCTGTGATACTTTGTAAGTCCGTATTTGTCGATTGCCTCAAGATGTTCTTTTGTCAGGTATCCGGCATTTTTTGCCCAATTGTACATCGGAAATTCTTCGTGAAGTTTGAGCATGTATCTGTCGCGTGTAACTTTTGCCAAAATGCTTGCAGCGGCTATGGAGGCGGATTTCGAATCACCTTTTATTATAAATTTTTGCGGATACTTAAAATTCCTTATGAGTTTGTTTCCGTCAACCAGAACAAGAATATTGTCTGATTTTATGATTGAAGAGCAGGCAATATTCATGGCTTTTAGGGATGAATTAAGTATATTATTTTTTTCAATTTCTTCTACTTCAATGCAGATAATTTTATTGAGTGTATTATTCAATATGCAGTCATAAATTGATTCGCGCTTTTTGGGGGTGAGTTTTTTGGAATCATTCAAGATTTCCAAATCTTTAATAAGTCCGTCCGTAACTTTTTCAAATTGTACCGCAGCAGCATAAACTCCGCCTGCAGCAGGTCCTCTGCCGGCTTCATCCGTTCCTATAACCGGAATATTAAACTGTGTATCAAAGTCAAAAAGTTCTTTGGACATATAATTTATAATACAGTTTCAAGGGGTTAAAGTCTACCATAAATTAAGACATTACTAAATACCTGTCGCCAAATCTTCCTAATTCTTTACCTTGCAGGCATCCCAAATCTTTGAGTTGTTTTTTATTTTTCATTTTTATAGATTTCAGATGCCGAATGTTTTTCAGGCTGTCAATTTCTGTATTAGTTATATCTATTGCCGCGGCCGATTCTAACTTTCCTAAATCTGTAACGGCAGAATTATATAAATTCACATTTCCGCCGACAGATTTTAATTTTCCGAGTGACTTAATATTCTCTGTTTCGTTTAAGTATAAATTGTCGCCGACTGTTTCCAATTCTCCCAAATCTTCAATATTAGAATTTCTCAAACTCAAATCACCATTCACATGTTTCAATTTTCCCAATGATTTTAAACTTTTTGTAAATGCTAAATCTATACTTCCGTCAACTGTTTCAAGTTCTCCTAAATCTTTAAAATTTGAGCCGGAAATGAAAATACTGTCATTTATATGTTTGATATTCCCTAACGATTTTAATTGAACGTCTATTCCGCATATTCTTCCGAGTTCTGTCAATTCTCCCAAGTCTGCGAGTTCGGAATGGTCTATATAAAGAACTCCTCCGATTTTTTTAATACCTTGCAAAGATTTTATATACTTGTTGTTCGTTAGATAAAGACTGCCGCCGATTTCTCTGAGTTTATTAAATTTACTTATTTGAGAGTCATCAAAATCTGCATCACCTTTGATTTTTACAACGTTTTCAAGCAATTTTGCTTCATCAATTTCCAATTCTTTTAAAGAAATATCACCAAATTGTTTTGGTTTGCCGTATGTTTCCAAAATAATATTACCGCTTTCATCAAATTCAGGACCGAAACCAAGTTCTTGCAACAATGCCTTAGTATCATTTTTTTCTGTAACAGGTTTTAGAGATTCTTTAATTTTTGTTATTTTTTCGAGTCTTTCTTCCGCTTCTTTTATCTCATGTTCTGCACTTTTGTTCAGTGTGAGTTTGTTTTCCGAAATATGTTCTTTGACAATTTTTAAATAATCTGTCGGAATTTTGGAATTGTTCTTTTCACCCTGAATTTCTTCAATGTTATCTTCATTAAACCTTATACCTATTTTGGGTTGTCCGTTTTCCAAATAAACATGAAAATCACCTTTGGATAGATAAGGCTCGGCATTATAAGATTTTGTACACCATGATTTGTGAGATAACATTTGAAGCCTTTTTACATTTTCCTCAAAATTTTCTGTGTCATTGGTTTTTGATTTTATGATAACCCACTTTGTGCCGGTTTCTCCTGTTGATATATCTTCCAAATAATGAGCCCTAAGATTGTTCTCATAGGTTTTGGCGAAATTAAACTGACGATTTTTGTCTGCTCTTAAATCTTTTTTTAAATTATAAACGGTATCCGCAAGTACACCTTTATTTAAAATAGGCGGTATTGTATCATTGTCGGGTTTTAGATTTTTTGTGATACCGTCTGCAATAATAAGTTTTTCCGAAGAACTGTATTCCCTGTTTTCGTTTTCAAAATATTCTTTCCATTCCTTTAGCAGGGCAATCCTTTGGTTTTCCGTTTCTAATCTTCTTCCGCCGTAATTAAAATTTAAAATTTCATTACATTTTTTCTCTGCCCAAGCAAAAAAAGCATCAAGATTTTTAAATTTTTCAATCGGTACTTTATATTTATTAACAACGTAATAATCTATTCCCTCAAAAGCGCTTTTTTTCAATCCGCAAAAGTTGGGCTGATAAGTATCCAAAGCCAATTGAGAAATCTTGTATTGAGGATTTGGGCGGGTTGTTTTAAGTCCTGTTTGTTGATATGTATTTATTTTGTACGGTTGAAAAACGATTTGCATATTTTAAATAAAACCGGTAAAAAATTTTTTTGATATGACGGGTAAATATAGAATAAGGCAGACATCAGTCTGCCTTATTTTCTATAAACTAATATGGAAATTTTACATTAATAGATACCGGTTTTTGTTGAATTTGAGCATTCAGCGGTGCTAACAATTCCGATTCCAAATACCTTGAAGGTGATACATAAATCGGTGATAATCTGAACCTTGTACCGTCTTTACGATTTGCATATATTACCATACCCTGACTTTTAGTTCTGGGAATGTTCTCCATTTCAGAACTAAAATTCTCTATTTCAGCAATGTTGATTTTTTCCGTATATTTTATTTGTCCGTTTGATTTTGTGTGTCTTATTTCACAGATATCTTCATTACAAATAAAAACAAATCCGGTGACATCATAATTGTTCTTGGTGTAATCAATATGTGCACATGTCATTAATGTTATAAAAATCAATAAAAATATCAGTTGTTTTTTATTCATCTGTTATCCTGTTATATTTGCGCAAATCTGGTGGTTTTAATACAGCCTAAACTATACATTTACCCCTTTACCCCTAACCGATTACAGGAGGGTTGAATACTCTTGCTGCAAGGTCTTTATCGAGAACTAAAAGTGCTTTTTTATCGTCACCGATAAATCTCAAAGTTGCCAAAAGTCCGCCGACATTTGCCTCTTCTTCAACCTGTTCTTTTATGTACCAGTCAAGGAGGTGTAATGCTGCTCTATCCTTTACCTCTTCCGCTACATCAGCAAGGTGGTTAATTCTTGAAGTAACGTATTCTTCGTGTTCAAGAACCTGCTCAAAAATTTCCAGAATAGATTTACCCTTAACTTCAGGCTTGTCAATAGTTCTTAAATCAATAGAGCCGCCTCTTTCGTCGAGGTAATTGAACATACCCATTGCGTGTGCTTTTTCTTCCTGAACCTGAACATCAAACCAGTTTACAAATCCCTGAAGATTCATTTCCTGAAACTTAACCTTCATAGCAAGATACAGGTATGCAGAATACAATTCCTTGTTAATCTGGTCATTGAATGCTTCTTCTAACTTTTTATCAATCATAATAGCCTCCTTAATTCTCCTTGATAATAATACCACAAAATTTGTTTAATAAGTAACTAAACTTTTATATATTTTGGTGTGTTAATGATTAAGTTACTAATATTTTTTAATTAATAAGAAAGTAAATATACAAAAAGATAGTGATAATAGTTTATGATAATATTGAAGTATGAACAAATATTTCGTTTTAGTTTTTATAATTCTTTTTATCTGGGCGTTTTTTATTGAGCCGAATTTGCTCGTCATTAAAAAATATAAATCAGACAAATTTTGCGGAAAGAAGATTGTTTTTGTCTCAGATTTTCATATATCCAAAGGTGACAGAGGAAGATTAAAAAGAATAGTTAATCTTATAAATAAACAAAACCCTGATTTTGTAATTTGCGGCGGAGATTATGTAAAAGGGCATAACGGAACAACAACACTTGATATTGAAACGATTGCGGAAGAACTATCAAAAATCAATGCTCCGGTTTTTAGTGTTCTTGGAAATCATGACGGCTGGTACGATAAGTACAAAGTAAAAACGGCTCTTGAAAAAAACGGAATAACTGTTTTGTCAAACTCCGCCAAAGAGTATGAGGGTATAGATATTGCGGGGGTTGAGGATTTGCAAACCGGCATGCCGAATACAGAAAATGCCCTTGCAGGTACGACAAGCCCGAGAATACTGGTAAGTCACACTCCCGATATTTATTATGACGTTAAAGAACACGTTGACTTA
>JAFXYU010000017.1 GCA_017541565.1 bacterium
AGCAAAATCCGGAATTGCCGTTCAACGCGAACGAGCAAGAGGAGTCCCACCACACCCAAATTTTAATCAAGACTCCTTTGGGAGTCTTTTTTTGTGGGACTCAAACCGCATTTGCTTTCGCAAACGGGGTTCTTTCCTCCGTTGGCTTTTGATATTGATTTTTTATCATTAATAATTTTTCACGGCAAATCAATATTACTTTCAGTTAATAGTTATATTACAAAAAATAAGTAATCACTATTTGCTATTTAGCCTCAACCATTTCTTCTTTAACAACTTCTTTCATAGGCAATCTGAAACCGAAGATGTTATGATTATCTTTAAAACTTTCGGCATAAATATCGCCGTTGTGTGCATCTATTATCTGTTTTGATAAATACAATCCCAGTCCGACACCTATTTTGTTGAACTTTGCAGCATGAGAAACGTACTTTTTAAACAGACTTTGCATCGTTTCGGGATTTATATACGGACTGCTGTTATTTGTTTCAAATTGAATATTGTTTTCTTCCTTTTTTATGGAAACCAATATTTTGGTATTATTATAAGCATAAGAAATTGCATTCCCTAATATATTTGTAATAACTCTTTTTATCTGCATTCTGTCACAGGCAGTTTCAAAATTACAACCTATTTTATCCAATTGAATTGTTACATTCTTTTCTTTCAGCATTGAATCCAATTCGTTTCCTACTTCTTCCACCAAAGAAACAATATTGCATTTCTCATAATTCAGCGCAAAATCCCCGTTTTCATACTTATATGTATTCAAAAGCGTAGAAAGCATATCATACATAAAGTTGCAGGAATCCTTTGTGAGTACCAACAATTCACGCTGTTCGTCATTAAGCGGTCCCATATGCTCATTCAATAACAAATCGAGTGCCTTTATTTGCGCAATTGTCGGTGTTTTCAAATCGTGTGTTAATGTCGCAACAAATGTTTCTCTCTGTTCGGCAGCGGTTTTTTCCGCATCAATATCTCTTGCCACACTGCAAATACCGATTATTTTCTTTTCATGGTTAATTATTGGACATTTTGTAATTTTAAACCATCGTTTATCATTATTTTTAAGAGTTATTAACTTTTCCCTGCATATAATCTGACGGTTATTTATAATTTCATTGTCTTCGTTCGTAATTTCATCCGCTCTTTTTTCTTCATAATGCCATTTATTTGCATTATCCGAGTCTGTCAGTCCAAGGAAATCCGTTGCCATTTTGTTTTCATAAGTTACGTTTCCGGATAAATCCTTTAGATAGGTTGCAATCGGCATTCCCAAAAGCACTGAACGAAACATCTGTTCCTGATCCTCAAGTTCACTTTTTAAAATTTCTTCCTTTGTAATATCTCTTGCAATTATAAGCACGCCAAAAACACCTTTTGCCAAAACAAGCGGTGTTGCCGTTAGGTCATAGACATTCTTGCTTTTTTCTAACTTTATTATCTTTTTTATAACCTGACCATGCAATGCTCTTTTGCTTATTCTGCTCAGAACAATCGCATCTTTTTTTGAGAATATATCAATCTCTCTTTTGCCTTTTATGTCTTCAAGAGACATGTTTATTGTATTCAGATAAACCTGATTACAGTATAAATATCTGCCTTGGAAATCTTTATATATAATTAAATCCTGAGAAGAATTACATATAGCGCTTATGAGTTCCTCGTGGTCAGCCTGTTTTTCGCTTATAAATTTTAACAACGCTCTGTTTTCTATATAACTTTGTAATACATAAAAAATCAACATTAAACTTATCGTAATAATAGAATGTAATTTGGTTTGGGGATTGAAATACACCCAAATTATGAAAATTGATATAGCAATTTGAAAAGTCCACTTGAAACTCATCAAAACTTTTTCTCGTTTTTTAAATAAATTTTTATAAATCATATTTTGTTGCCTTTACTGCTGCTTGAACTCTGTCCGTTACGGAAAGTTTGTTTAAAATATTACATACATGGGCTTTTGCCGTGCAAGGACTTACAATAAGCCTGTCTGAAATTTCCGTATTTGAAAATCCCTGCACTAACAAATCCAAAACCTCTTTTTCTCTCGGTGTTAAGTTAAAATCCTCTTTCTCTTTTGGTTCTGCCTTATAAAATGTTTTTTGAACAACCTTTGTAATTCTCGGGTCAATCCATATAGAACCTTCATTCACAGTACAAATGAGGTTGTACAATTTTTTTGTGTCAATATCCTTTAGCGCATAAGCGTTCGCACCGGATGCCAAACTGGATAACACTTCATTGTCGTTATCATGCGAAGTCAGAATAATAATTTTTATATCCGGATATTTTCTGTGAATTATTTTTGTCGCTTCTATTCCGGTCATATAAGGAAGTCCCAAATCCATGAGAATAACATCTGCCGGACGTTTTTCCAAAGCCTCTATACACGCTTCCGCCGATTCAAAATCATCTATTATATCTATATCCTCATAATCCCTGAACGCTTTTTTATAAGTAATTCTTGTTAACAGATAATCTTCCACAATATATACAGAAATTTTCTTTTTTGTTTCCATCTTATTCTCCTTTTATATTCATTATCCTATTTGATAATACACAAAAGACTATTATCCGGTTGGATAATAAATATTTATACAATAAAATTTCCTATTTGCATAATACATAAAAACTCTTTAGTCCGTTTATTTTTGTTATAATTTTTTTATGAAATCAATGCCTTATTGGAAACGTAATATAGAGTTTTATATTAACAGAACTTTTGTTGAGAGTGAAAATGCTGATATTGAATCAATAGAAGGTTCTATTGTTGAACATTTCAGAAACAAATATATTACCGAGAGTGATAAAAAACTCTTAAATCTCTTCTTTAAAAAAGATGTTTTACAAGAAGAATTGGACAAATTTTTGGAAGAATGGGATATTGAACGTGAAGGCGGGCATAAAGCGTTAATGCTCTCTTATTTCATGAAAAATCATCCCGAATTGAGTTATTCTCCATACATAAAACCGCGCCTTGACGGTATCTTAAAATATTACAAATTCAAAAATCTGAACATCTTATCGCATTACAAAAAAATTTGTACAGCACTGATATCTTCAAATATTAATTTTCTGATTATGAAAGGCGGAGCGCTCAGGCATTATAATCCTGATTTCCCAAGAATAATGGCTGACGTAGATATCCTTATAAAAGATAAAAAATATGAGAAGGCAAAAAATATTGCCATTAAAATGGGATATAAATATACCGAATACTGGCACAGTATTGATTTGTACGAAACTGTATCCAATAACACGGTACTCGATATTCATCACAAAATAGATCTGCAAGCCAAAAATGAAGTTTCATTGAACAGGGATTTATTCAATAGGGCAAATCGCGAAAAAGTATTCGGCATAGAAGGTGTTTACGTTCCGTGTCCTGAAGATATGATGTTTCTTTTGCTATCGAATCTGAACAAAAATCTTATGAGAAACACAAGTTATCACAGTATTCTGTATTCAATTATTGATTCTATGTATTTGTTTAATTTAAAATCTGATTTTGACTGGAATATTGTAAGAGAAAACGCAATAAAAACTAAAACCGAATCTCAAGTCGCTGTTGCAATTAAATTCCTGAACGAATACGTTCCGATAAAATTACCGGAGATGTTTTCGGATGAATTTTATGACAAAAGTATTTTAAGTGTATATGACGGCGTATTTGTTGACAAATTGCGGGAAGAAAGCCGCTCATTAAAGTTTAATAATATCAAATCATTAAGTGATTTAGTATATTACGTTAGTTTCAGATTAAAATATATTTTATACAGGCGAAAATTTATAAGTAAGAATGTAAAATTTGCAAAAAAAATACTTGAAAAACAAGGAATTATAAAATAATGGAAAGAAAAATTAAAATTTCAGACAAGAAATTGCTTGAATATATTAAAAATAATGGAACTGAGGTCAAAACTTTCTACATTGATTTGGGTGTAAAAATTGTTCGCATTTTGTGCTATTCGGATTTATTTATTCCTCACCTTAGAAAACAACTCACATATACGCTCTGCGAAAACGCTTCAAAATATGATGTAACAATCGTTTTGTGGCAGGAAGATGATATTGAAAATATACACGAAAATAAAAAACTCTGTTACGATGAAAAAGACACTCAAAGGGGTATAGCACATATTGTTATTGGTGAAAATACCGTTACTTTTTATTCTCCGGAATCGGACACTTATTTTTACGGAGTCAAAAATCTTGAACCTGAAGAATTTGTAAAAGAAGGTCATATTTTTGTTCAGATGTTTAGTAAAATATTAAAAACAGATAACACAAACCTTGTACATGGAGCCTGCATCGGATTAAATAATATCGGAATTTTGATGTGTGCAAGAGGGTGCAAAGGTAAATCCACACTATCTGTTTTGTCGCTTTTGGAAGGTTTTGAATATGTTTCAGACGATTACCTGACCTTGGAAAAAGAAAACGATAACCTCTTCGCATATCCTATTTATTCAATCATTACACTTTCTCCGAGAATGTACAATGAACTGTATGACAAACTTGAAGGAGCAAGATTTCTTTCAAACAACGCAAGAAAAGACAAATACGTTCTTAACATATCTAATTTACACAATAAATTTAAATCAAAATATCCCGTAAAATTAGGTTTAACGTTGGAATTTACAAGCGATGAAAATCCTTCTGTTGTTGAATGCAATCAACAAGAAAGGGGAAGCGCAATCGCAAGACTTATTCATTCGACCGTTATCCAAATGCATGATACACAAGACGCTAAAGAAATTAAAAAACTGGCAAATATGCTTAATAATCTTAAATTCTACAAAATCTATTTATGCAATAATATTTTTAAGAATGTCGAATGTTTAAGAGAAATCTATAAAGGAGAAAATTAATGACTTATTATAAACCAAATGACAGTAAAATGTTTGCGGATATTACAGACGGAATGGCAATTATTATAAACTCGGAAACAGGAGTGTATTACGGATTTAATGAATTGGGTACTGAAGTATACTCAAACCTTATAAACGGTGTATCTTCGGAAGATATCATAAATAAATTAAAACCTTGGAATAACAATGCTGAAAATAATTTTAAAGAATTTATGGATTTTATTTTGAAGAATGAAATTATGTTGGTGTCAAATGATGGTAATTCCAATGCAGAAATTGAAATAAATGAAGAAACCGCAAAGGTGTGCGATTACATTCTAAAAGCAGACGAATACCTTGATGCTCAGGAACTTTTGCTTGCAGACCCGATTCACGAAGTAAAAGAAGAAGAGGGCTGGTCACCTGAGAAGTCATCTTTAAATGAAAACAAAGAAGATGTTGCCCGCCGTGAAGCTAAAATGGTTCAGTAAATTATGGCAAAAATTTCTGTTATTATTCCCGTTTATAATGCGGAAAAATATATTTCAAGATGTTTAGAGAGTGTAATCAATCAAAGTTATAAAGACTTTGAAGTTATATGTATTGAGGATAAATCCAAAGACAATTCTTTGGATATTTTGAGAGAATACGCAAAAAAAGATAACCGAATAAAAGTTATTGAAAATTTCGAAAATAAAGGCGCCGCACTCACGAGAAACGTCGGAATTGATGCTGCCGCGGGAGATTATATTTATTTTATTGATGCGGATGATTATATTGATGAAAAATATCTTGAATGCATGATTGAAAAGATTGAGAAAGAAAATTGTAATATTGTACTAAATCTGTCAATCGTAAACGAAACAAACGGAACAGAAACACTGTATAAACACCCCTCGATGCCTGATATAAAAGAAGGCTGCATAGATAAATTTACCTCAATACATGACGCTCCGTGCTTTATCTGGGCAAGAATGTATCGCAAGGCTTTTTTGAATAAATATAATTTGATATTTTTAAACACACACGCCGATGATGTTGTTTTTAACACAATTACAACCATATACGGTGAAAAGACTTATGTTTTCTTCGGTGAAAAATATCACTATACAGTAAATGATACAGGTATGACAGGTCAGGCAGAAACTTCAAACAGTAAAGACTTAAATCATATAAAAGCACATTCAATGATTTATGATTTTTTAAAAGAACGGAAAATGCTCGACGATAAACTTAAACTCTTTAGAGTTTACACCTTTATAAAAGTTGATACAGAAGAAAAATTCAATTTTTATAAAAGTTTCTTTGAAAAAATCGAAACGGATTTTCGCAGAAATGAAAATATTTATAACGAAATGGAAAAATATTTTGCATACAGTCTTTTGAACAGTTCAAATTATGATGAATACCTGAAAAACCACAATAAAATTGTAACCATAGGATTTCTTCGGAGGAAAAAATGAACGATTTAATTTCCGTTATTATTCCGGTTAAAAACGGGAGTAAATATATTGAACAGGCAATAAACGGTATACTTAACCAAAAAATGAATGTTGAAATCATTGTTGTTGATGATTGTTCCGCTGATAACACAATTGAGATTGCGCAAAATTACGGATGTAAGATTGTAAAACACGAAACTTCCAAAGGTCAGGTTGCAGGCAAAAACAGCGGTTTAAAAGTTGCTGAGGGTAAATATATACTATTTCATGACCATGATGATATTATGATGGAAGGAGCATTACAAAAACTTTACGAAGAATTTGAACCTGACTTTATGGCAGTGGAAGCAAAAGTTCAGGACTGGTACTCGCCTGACCTTTCGGAAGAAGAACGGGCAAAAACCCTGATTAAACAGGAGCCATACTGGGGATTATTTACAGGCGCGATTCTCATAAAAAAAGAAGTTTTTGACTCTGTCGGATATTTTAGCGAAGCCACTCAAACGGGTGAAATTATTGAATGGCAGTCAAAAATGGATTCAAATAATTTTAAAGTTAAAAAGATTGATTTTGTATCAACTTTGCGCAGAATACATTCGACAAACTTCGGCAAAACAAATCAAAAAACAGAATTTAAAAATTATGCCGCAATTCTCAGAGCAAAACTAAAAAAGAATAATCCATAACAAAAAGCCGCAAATCATTGCGGCATTAACTCGTTAGATAAAGGAGTGGAGGAGAAAATAAAGAAAAGAGATTATATTTGTATATACCACATTATATACTTTTTATAACGCTAACCATGTTATTTTTTTACAAAAATTTACAATAATAGGCTGAAAATACTGGTTCACAGACATATTATTTGGTGTATAATAAACACTGTTGAGGAGATTTTTTTAATGATTCATATAGCAGTATGCGGTGCTAACGGAAGAATGGGGCAAGAGGTTATCAAGGCTGTTAATTCGGCTGAAGATATGACGTTAGTCGCAAAAATTGATATCAATAACGGCGAATTTGCCACAATAAGCGATGCTATGGAATCCGTTGATATTGATATTTTGGTAGATTTTACTCAGCCAAAATCAATTTATGAAAATGCGCTTTTCTGTCTTACGAACGGAATTAACATTGTAGTGGGAACAACCGGCTTAACTGACGAACAAATTGAAGAACTCAAAAAATTGTCTGAAACAAACGGTTTAGGATGTTTAATTGCTCCGAATTTCTCAACGGGAGCGGTTTTAATGATGAAGTTTGCACAAATCGCCGCAAAATATTTTAATAATGCGGAAATTATTGAACTTCATCACAACCAAAAAAAGGATGCTCCGTCAGGAACGGCAGTAAAAACAGCGCAAATGATGTCGGAAGCGAATGAAAACTTTACAACAGGAAATTGTGCGGAAGTTGAGACAATAAAAGGTGCGCGCGGTGCAAATTCTTATAACAACATTCACATACACTCAGTCCGCATGCCGGGATTTATGGCATCACAAGAGGTTATACTCGGATCAAACGGACAAACACTAAAAATCAGACATGATTCAACGGACAGAGAGTGTTATATGCCAGGGGTTCTTTTGGGCATCAGATATATTGCAGAAAACAAAAAGTTCGTTTACGGACTTGATAACATAATGTAGAGTACATGGTGGGTGGACACTTCACCCTGCCCTCTCCTCAAGGAGAGGGAGAGAGGATAAAAATGAGAAAACCGAGAATAGCGATTTTGGGAGCAACCGGAGTTGTCGGAAGAGAAATCACAAAGATTACCGATGAACTAAAGGTAGAATTTGAGAGTATCAAATTTTTATCAAGCGCAAAGAGTGCCGGTTCAAAACTTCAATTTCAGGGTAAAGAATATACCGTAGAAGAAGCAAAGCCTGAAGTTTTTGATGATGTTGATATAGTTATGGCATCCGCAGGTGCTTCAACAAGCAAATTATTTGCACCCGAGATTGTTAAACGCGGCGGGATGATTATTGATAATTCCTCTGCTTTCCGTATGGAAAAAGACGTTCCTCTTGTTATTGCAGGGGTAAATGACGAAGATTTAAGACAGCACAAAGGAATTGTTGCAAATCCGAATTGCTCAACATCACAATTGATGCTTGTACTTGAGCCTTTAAAGAAATTTGATATTAAAAGACTTATTGTTTCTACATATCAGGCTGTTTCAGGTGCAGGGCTTGCCGCAATAAACGAACTTAGAGAAGACTCAATAGCAAGACTTGACGGCAAAGATTTTGAAAACAAATGTTTCAAAAAGCCGATTTCCTTCAACGTAATTCCGCAGATTGATGTATTCTGCGAAAACGGATATACAAAAGAAGAAATGAAGGTTGTAAACGAAACAAGAAAGATTTTGCACTTTGATGAAAGTGTAAAAATATCCTGCACAGCAGCAAGAGTTCCGGTATTCAATTGCCACTCGGAAGCGGTTGATATTGAATTTGGAACAAATGTAACACCCGAAGATGTCAGAGAAATTCTAAAGAACGCTTATGGTGTAGAAGTCATTGATAATCCTGAAAATTATGAATATCCGACAACGAGAGATGCAGACAAGGTTAATCCTGTATTTGTCGGAAGAATCAGAAAAAATCTTGCGTTTGATAACGGGATTTCACTTTGGTGTGTTGCTGACAATTTGAGAATCGGCGCAGCGCTCAACACAGTAAGAATATGCAAAAAAGTTATTGAAATGGGTTTATACAGAGGATAGGGGATAGAAAATAAGATGAAATTATTACCGGTCAGTCCAAAAGATATAAGAATTACACCAACGGAAAAGAAACTAAGACGTGCAGCCTCATTTGCTCAAGCGGTTAGTGAATCATTATTACCCAAAGAAATGCCCATTGAACATGATGTTTATATAAAAACTCCGGCGGACGAATTTGCACAAGTGAAAAATACAATTCAATTAGCCGTTGAAAATATCAAAGAAGGATGCATCTAGTATTTAGTCATAAAGATACGATATAAGTTTTTTTATATCAAATTCGTTGTTCTCCGTTTTATATTTATTACCGATTTCTTTGCCTACTTGTTCGTACAGAGCATCAAATTGTCCGCTTTTTATTTGACTTTTTGCATCTTGAATCGGGCACTGCTTATATCCCATTAGTTCGAGGATTTTGTATGTAAGAGCACTTTGAGCGGTAAGTGACTCATTTTCGCGGCAATCGCCATAATATTTACCTAAGTTTATCTTTCCGTCAGCCAGATAATATCCGTTTTCGTCCATTGTTTCTCTCATCATTTTTTCGGCTCTTTTTGCCTCTTTTGTATCTGCTTTCAGAACCCCAAGTTCCTTAATAATGGTGTCACGCCATTTTTGATATGCTTGCAGATGTTCTTTTTGCAATATTTCAGTAAATTCTGTTAAATCCTTTTCGTATTCCGCAGTCTTTCCCGCTTCCATAAGTTTCTTTAAATTCATAATTTTTGTTGCGTGTTCCGTTCCGAGAATTTGTTCTAATTCATCCGGAGCGTTTTTAATATATTTTGTAAGACTTTCATTATTCCAATTCGTTAACTTTGTCCAAAATTCGGCAAATTCTTTGCCCTTAGTTTCGTGTCTGAACATCTGCATACATTGATTCCAATGCTGAAGTTCATGTCTTAATATTACTAAAAACGAAATCTTATCCAATTTTGAAAGATTATTGGTATTTACTGCAATAACATTATCAAAAAACCGATAAGCCATAGAAGCATCCGTGTTGCTTGCGCTGAAAATCATATTTGGTTCAACATTTTTTGAAATTTTCATCTTTTTAACCAAAAATTCAAATGCTTTTTGGTAATATTGTTCACCTTCTATGCTCAATAGATTACTTATTTCTTCTGCTGTAATTTTTAAATCAAATTTTTTTTGAAAAACATACTGTTTAAATAACACTCTGTCAAGATCTGTAATGACCTTCTTTGTCTCCCCTGCTCCTTTTGAAGTCGTGCGAACAAATTCGTCAACAGGAGCGGACATATTCATTTTCGGAACATATCGCAATGTTTCAGGATTTACTCTGCCCTTTGGCAAAGATTTCCACCCTGATTTCCATAATAAAGAAAATCCCGTTTTTAATGCTTCGACCGTCCCCATTGAATACCCTTATTAATCTTATCTATATTTATATAAAGTATTTTCTTGAGGAAAAATTGCCTTAATTATAAAAATTTGTTACAAAACTAATAATCTTCTCGGCCTCTGGATTTAAGGTATTCTCTGATTTGGTTGAGTGAGAATTGGATAATTCTTGTAATTCGGGAAGGCGAAAGACCAATCATATTTGCGATATCTTTTGCCTGCATATTTCTGTAAAAACGATACTCTACAACCGTTCTCTCTTTTTGGGGTAATTTTGCTATGGCTTGTTTAATAAGTTTACTCATTTCAATAATTTCCGCCTGCTCATCCGGCATTGCAGAAGGATCTTTTATAAAATCAAACGGAGATGCGTTATCCGTAGCAGCAGCAGCAAGTCCGTCTATAGATAAGATTGTTTCATATACTGCCTCGCGAACTTTTGTCGGAGATATCGCAAATCCCATATCCTCTGAATCTTCTGATTCCGATTGCGAATCGGAAACATAACTGTCATCTGCTCCGTCTTCCGCTTTATGTTTAAGGGTATACCATTTGTAACGATGTCTGAGTTCATTACGAATAGCCCATTTTACTGCTGTACCTATATAGGCATCGTTATATCTTTCAAGTTGTTCTTCGGTTTTATTCTTAATAAGAGATTGCACGGCAAGAATACCAATGCTTACCAACTCTTCATATTCAATCATGTGGTTTGGCATACGGCGATGCTCCATTCGAGCAATCTTCTGTACAATACCGACGTATTGATTAATTAAAGTCTTTGTATCCATCTTCTCTTATTAAACTAACCTTATTCTATAATAACTTTATTTTCGACTTTTTTCAAGATTGACAAGTACACTATATATATGAAATTTTTTTCTTTATTTATTTTTTTTTGCATGATATAATCCCGTTGTGTATTAAATTTAAAAAAGAGAGGAATTAATTATGGCAAAATATGTATGTTCTGTTTGCGGTTACACAGTAGAAGGCGAAGCACCGGAAACTTGCCCTGTTTGCGGCGCTGTTAAAGAAGTTTTTACAAAAATGGAAGACGGAAACAAGCAATATGCTGACGAACACAAAGTTGGTATCGCAAAAGACTTAGACCCGGAAATTATGGAAGGTTTGAGAGCAAACTTCACCGGCGAATGCGCAGAAGTAGGTATGTATCTTGCAATGGCAAGACAGGCTGACAGAGAAGGATATCCGGAAATCGCAGAAGCATACAAAAGATACGCTTTTGAAGAAGCAGACCACGCATCAAGATTTGCTGAATTATTAGGTGAAGTTTTGACTTCTTCTACTCAAAGAAACCTTGAACTTAGAGCAGAGGCTGAATTTGGTGCTTGTGACGGTAAAATGAAATTGGCTAAAAAAGCAAAAGAATTGGGACTCGACGCTATTCATGACACTGTTCACGAAATGGCAAAAGACGAGGCTCGCCATGGCAAAGGTTTTGACGGTCTTTTAGCAAGATATTTTGCTTAAATTTAATATTTTAAAATAAGGGCGGAAACAGAATGTTTCCGCCCTTATTTTTATGCTACAATCAAACTGAGGAGTTTTGAATGGCAGAAAAGAAAAAGGCTTTACTAATAAAACTTTCGTCTTTGGGGGATATTATTTTTAACATCCCGCTTGCAAATGCGCTCCAAAAATCCGGATACGAAGTTCATTGGCTCGTTTCAGAAAAAGGGATTGATGTATTAAAAGGCAACCCGTGTATTGACAGAATGATTGTCGCACCGTTTTACAAATGGAAACGACAGGGATTTTTTAAATCTTTTGGTGAATTTATAGATATACTCAAATTCATCAGAAAACAAAAGTATGATGTTTTGATAGACACACAAGGGCGATGGAGAAGTCTTGTATTTTCAATATTTTCCGGAGTTAAAAAACGATTGGCGGGGAGTGACGAAAAGGAATTTTCACGTTTTGGAGCAACGGAAATTGTCAAAATTCCTTCTGGGTGGAATATTAACATCGTTGACAAATATCTTTTATTTGCGAAACATCTCGGAATAGAAGGAAACCCCTACGATATGACTCTTCCCGACACTTCCGGAAAAGAAGATAAAATAAATTCATTTTTAAAGGATATTGATTCAAACAAACCTCTTGCCGTTCTTAGTCCGTCTACCACTTGGAAAACAAAATACTGGGACAAAGATAACTGGATAGATTTGGTTGATAAAATAAGCGGCAGATTTAATATCGTATTTACGGGAACTGAAAAAGATATTGAGTATATTAATTTCATCAGAAAGAACTATGGTATAAATCTTGCAGGAAAAACCGATATTTTAGAA
>JAFXYU010000166.1 GCA_017541565.1 bacterium
CCATAACGGTTATCATAAAGGTGTTTTGTTAAACTTGTATTAACACCTACTGCAGGGAATCGAAGTTGTCCTTCTCTTTCCATAGCTTGTAGTCTTATTATACCGGTAGTGGTTTCTTCCGTTGAACCGATAACATTATCAGCGAGTTCCGGATGCTCAATATGAAGAGTTGAAACCAAGTCGCATCCGTCTTCAATAATCAAATGAGGATGATGATTAATTGCTTCTCTTATATGAGATTTATATTGTTCTACCGATTCACCCGCAACTGCGAATACCGGTATTCCATAGTATTTAACAAGTGCTGCTGCAACGTCATCCTGAGTTGATAACGGATTTGAAGCAACCAAAATAGCATCCGCTCCACCTGCCTGCATTGTAAGGCACAAAGCCGCCGTTTCCTTTGTAACGTGCGAACATGCAGCCAATCTTAAACCCTTAAACGGTTTTTCTATTTCAAATCTTTTCTTTATCTGCTCCAATACGGGCATATCTTTCATAGCCCATTCAATATTGTTTTTGCCTTGTTCAGCGAGTGACATATCCTTAATATCACATTTCATTTCGGTCATAATCATTTCTTAGCCTTCCAATTCTTTTAAATTTGCAACACTAACTGTAATTATTGTATCACTAACACTAATTATTGCCCACCTTAACGGAGTAATGTTGAGTTTTGTTAACTCGTTTTCTACGTATTCTGTGGTAATTTTGCCGTTATTTGGTATTTCGACTGTTTCTGACTTCACTTTCATAAGTATTAGATTACCATAAAATTATACACAATTGCTTAAAATTTTGTTTAAACGATCTGTCATTGTTTTTGCCGTTTTCTTTGGAGAATTTCTTTTTTCAATGGTAATCATTTCTTTAAGAGGTATGCCGTCATAATTCCCTTCAATATAAGAGTCCATTGTCAAAAATCTGAACAATTTACGCATTTTTTGAGTAAAAGTTCCCTTATATTCTTTTGCCGTACTCTCTGATGCCTGTTTATAAACATCTTCGATCTCTTTAGCAGGAAGCCTTCCGACTGCGGAATAATCTTTAAATCTCGACATTGATAACAAATCAAGAATGCCGCGACGATTATAATCTTCACCTATAATATTTTTTATCGGTATTGCCTTTAAGTTAGGAACTTCTCCAAAAATATCCCTCAGCAAATTTTCCGTATTCTTTAATGTCAGACCGTTATTTGTATAATCAGTTAAAATATATTTTTTCTCAGGATTACTTCTCAGAATATCACCGGATAATCCTTTACTTTCCAAAAACTCTTTGTAAATCCTCTTTCCGTTTGGTGTAACACAGTCATCTATACATTCTACACTTCTCAAACAGGAAAGAGGAATTATCCGTACCTGAGCCCCTATCTTTTCCATCAACTCGGCAACAGAGGCAATTGAACGCCCTATTGCAATCAAAACATATTTCCCCTCGCCATACTCATTATCAAGATTTGTTTTGACTTTTTGGGCGCAAAAACAATTAATACGCGCAAGTTCCAAAAGTCGTTCCGGCACATTATTCCTTATCATTTCCCTTATATCATCCGGAACTCTTGAGACACTTTCTTTATCAACAACCTTCATTCGCTCAAAAAAATATCTGCATTTATCAGCACTATTTGAACTCAAAAACGGTTTTACAGAATTAATACATTTCATATCATGACCAAAAACCGTAAAAATATTTTTTGCTATATATTTATTCTACAGTAACAGATTTAGCCAAGTTTCTCGGCTGGTCAACATCTTTACCCAAAAATTCCGCAATATAATATGCAAGAAGTTGTAACGGAACAATCGCGAGAGCCGGAGAAAGAATTTCAGAAATTTCCGGAACTCTTATTATGTTTTCAAACAGTTCTTCTAATTTTTCATCGCCTGAATCTGTTAACGCAATCATTCTTGCATTTCTTGCCTTTGCTTCTTCCGCGTTTGAAAGAATTTTGTCATAAACTTTACCCTGCATCAAAACCGCAAGCACCGGCATCGAATCATCAAGCATCGCAATCGGACCGTGTTTGAGTTCTCCGGCAGAATATCCCGTCGCATTAATGTAACTGATTTCTTTAAGTTTTAACGCGCCCTCTAATGCTGTCGGAAAATTTATACCTCTTGCAATAAAGATAAAGTCTTTAAAACTTGAAAATTTCCTTGCACATTTTTGAATTTCTTCTTTGTGCGTAAGTATTTTTTCTATTTTTTGCGGAAGAACAATAAGTTCGTGCTTTAATTCAATCAAATCTTCTTTAGGCATTGAATTTTTTACTTCTGCCATATAAATTGCCAAAAGATAGAAAGAAATAACCTGAGCCATATAAGATTTTGTTGCTGCAACAGAAACCTCAATACCGGCATTAACAGGAACAAGACTATCCGCCTCTCTTGCCATTGTTGAGTCAGGACGGTTTGTAACAATTAGAATGTGCGAGCCTTTTTTCTTTGCTTGTCTGATTGCAGTAATTGTATCCGCTGTTTCTCCGGACTGAGAAACACCAATAACGAGAGTGTTTTTATCCGTAATTGTCTTTCTGTAAATATATTCGCTTGAAGGCTCAACATCAACAGGAACTCCACAAAACTCTTCAATAATATATTTGCCAATCATTGCGGCATGTAACGATGTTCCGCACGCAACAATCTGTATTCTGTTCAACTCTCTAACCCTTGCTCTGTCAAGAGTAACCTCCTTTAAGGATATCGGTTCATCCGTTGTCGTTAATTTACCCGATAAAACATTTCTTACAATGTCAGGCTGCTCGTGGATTTCTTTGAGCATAAAATGTTTATAACCCATTTTGCTCAATGCAACAGGTTCCCAAGGAAGATTTTCTATTTTTAAATCTATCGGATTCTTGTCAATATCAATAATTTTTACACTATCCGGTGTCAAAGTAACTATCTGATTGTCATCAAGATACATTGCACGTTTTGTATACTGAATTAACGCAGGTATATCAGAACCCACATAATTTTCACCTTCACCAAAACCTATAACCAAAGGAGCATTTCTTCTTGTTGCTACAATTGTATTTTTAACGTCCTGATGAATAACAGCAATGGCATACGCACCTTCAATTTCCTTTGTTGCAAGCCTTACGGCTTCGGTTAAATCCTTGACCTCAGCATACTTTGAAGCAACAAGGTGCGCTATCGTTTCAGTATCCGTTTGGGAACGGAATGTACAACCTTTTGCTTCGAGCATCTGCTTCAATTCTTTAAAATTCTCAATAATACCGTTATGTACTACCGCAACTTTACCGCAATTACATGTATGCGGGTGCGCATTTTCTATTGAGGGAACTCCGTGAGTAGCCCACCTTATGTGACCTATACCCAGAGTCGATTTTGAAATTTCCGAATAATTATTCTGAACAATATTTTTTAAATTTTGGAGTTTTCCTTGAGCCTTAAATAACTGAACTTTACCGTCTATATTCAAAGCAATACCCGAAGAATCATACCCTCTGTATTCAAGATTTGTAAGTCCTTCCAACAATATATCCGCTGCCGTTTTACTCCCGATATATCCAACAATTCCGCACATATTTACCTCTTCCAATTTAATGATAATATCATTTTATCATAAACAAGCAGAGCAAATATGTTCTTTAGATATTATTAATATCTTTTAATCATTTTC
>JAFXYU010000167.1 GCA_017541565.1 bacterium
AGATTTCACAAAAGAGAGAGAATTTATTAACGAGCATAAATCCAACCCCAAAACAAAAAAAGAAAATCTTACCCCGCCGGAAGATAACAACGACGAATTTCAAAAAGTTTATACTCTGCTCAAAAACGGTGAAAATGTTTTTCTCACAGGATACGCAGGAACCGGAAAAAGTTATATCCTAAATAAACTCAAAGAAATGTTTAAAACAAAATTAACCATAACCAGCACTACCGGTATATCCGCAGTAAGCATAAAAGGTCAAACCCTGCATTCTTGGGCAGGAGTAGGGCTTTGTAAAAATCCCGTTCATAAAACAATAGAAAAAATTAAAACAAGATCTTCCATTCTAAAACAAATTCTAAATTGCAAAATTCTTGCGGTTGATGAAATTTCCATGCTCAATATTGAAACCTTTGAATATATTGACGAGGTTTTAAAATCCGTCAGAGATTCTCTTGAACCTTTTGGCGGGATACAAGTACTCTTTATAGGAGATTTCTTTCAACTACCTCCGGTTGAAATCGATAACCCCGTTAATCGCAAATATTGTTTTGAATCCCCAATATGGAATGATTTTAGGCTAAAAAACGTAGTATTAAAAAGAAACTACCGCCAAAGCGAAGGAAAATTTATCAAAGCACTTTCTAATATGCGCACAAATACGCTTGATAACGAAGACATAAGCCTGCTTCAAGAACGTGAAACCAATCTTGATACATTTGAAACCGACATACTCCATATTTTCGCAACAAATGATGAAGCAAACAGGTACAATTTGGCAAAATTCAACATGATTGATGAACCTGTACGAATTTTCAAAGCAACAGACGGTGTTTACAGAGGCAATCACCCCGTTTATGAAAACCTGAGTGAGAATGAACAATACGTCTTAGAAATCTTTGGGAAAAACTGTCGCGCAGAAAAAGAAATTCCTTTAAAACTCGGCGCAAGAGTCATGCTTCTTATTAACATGGACTTTAATCGAGGACTGATTAACGGTTCATGCGGTACGATAACCGAATTTGGAGAAAGTACGATTTCTGTAAAATTTGATAACGGAATAATTGCACCTATTCCAAAACATACATTTGAATACTATTACCACGACAAAATCGCAGCAGAGCGAACTCAATTTCCGCTAAAACTTGCATACGGAATAACCATACACAAATCTCAAGGTATGACGCTCGACAAACTTGTTGTAGACTGTTCGAGAATTTTTGAACGCGGACAAGCCTACGTCGCAATGAGCCGCGTGAAAACACTCGAAGGGTTGTATCTCAAATCTTTTTCAAAAGAAAATGTAATGGCAGATTCAAAAGTCGTTGACTTCTACTCAAATCTACAAGAAACTGAAACAACCGCGCCGATTAATCAACTCGATTTAAAACTCGAATAAAAGAAAGGTACAGACTTTTTTCAAAATCTGCACCCTTCATTTGTGTAGTGTGAAAACGAAAGTGTTATATGAATTAATTTTTGGAAATTTTTTCAATCGACTTTGTCGCTACTGCTGAAACCTCAGGATTCTTGTCGGACTTTGCTATTGAAAAAATTGCATTTATTTCATTCTTATATTCAGGTCTTTGGATGTGTCTTAAACCGTCTATTGCCGCAACTTTAACAGCCGGATTCGGGTTGTATCTGAGTTCATTCACGATATCCGCAATTCCGGGAACATCAGTAAACGGTACTACATTTCCTGTTTCTTTTTGAATTTCATCTATATACACCTTTGATAAAATAGAAAGTGTATAAATTGCATACTCTTTATTTCTTTCTGCCTGTTCCATCGGAGAGATTTCACTTGCAAGTTTCATTTCCTCTTCGGGGATTTGATGAGGAAGTTTTACCGGTTTATTTTGTTCTTTAGCAATTTCCGCGGATATAATATTCTCTATTATTTTCTTTCTTATTTCTATTTGTTTTTCGCTCGGAGGAGCAAGTTTTGTTGTATCCTTTTTGGTTATCTCTATAAGTTCTGTAAAGACGTCCTTGACAATGTATGGGATTGCTTTTTGCGGATTTTCCAAAGATACTCTGGCAATTTCTTCCATTTGCTGCGCCTGTACATCATAATCCGTATTTTCAAGATTTGCCTTGACAAGTGAAATGTCAACATCAGGTTTAATCGGTTCCGAAGGAACTATTTCCGGCTTTTTGTTTTCTGCCGAAGATGCCTTGAATTGAACTTCCGATTGCGTATTCTGCTCGACATCTTCCGTTTTATCATCATTTACCAAACCAATACCTTTTTCAGCCTCTGTTGTTGTATAATTCGGCGGAGGTACTTCCGCACCTTTTTCTTCCTCTACAATTTCACTCTGAACCTGAGGTTTATCTTCTTCTTTTATTTGAAATTCCTCACCTCTGTTCGGGAGAATTAAACTCGTTTCATAATAAGCAGAAGCAACCGGATACCCTTGCGGAAGCGGAATTTGGTTTAAAATACCGTATCCGGCGGGAGAAAAAAGACACTCCGGACAATTAGATTTTTTTGAATCCGTATTTACCGACGGGTTTTCTATATTTATCTTAACAGCGTTATATATACCATTATCCGTAACTACCGTCATATCGTTATTTTTGCCTGCATTAACTTCCGGTTTACGAATGCGTATATTCACTGCATTATAAACAGGTCTGTTCAGAAAACTGTCAACTGATTGTACCATATGTACCTATTCCTTTCGACTACTACACATTACTACTCTATTAAATAACGTCAAGAAAAAAAATTGCCTGATTTAAGATACTTCTTTACAAAAATTTACATATCAAAAATATTAGGCAATAATTCCACTTCAGGATTATTCTCTTCTAAAATCCTCTTCAATTCCGGATAAATGCACTCGTTTTTGTTAAACACAGTCAATATGATGCCATCCGGATGAACGGTGTTTAAAATATCTTTGGAAAAGATTTTATATCCCCTGTACTCAGTACCCCATGATGCCGAATTTCCGTCTATAATGCCGAGTATATTCGGATTATGCTCTGTTTCTTTATCCAAAACTTCTTTGATAAAATTACTTGCACCCCAGAAAAATACTTTTTTGTCGCCTATAAATTCACTAAGAAATTTCGGAGTAATATTACCTTTCTTTAAAGCAGAATTAAATATATCCCAATCATCGGGACGAATTTCTTTTCATCCGACTAAGAATTTCCTGTACTGTTCTTCATTACACAGTGACG
>JAFXYU010000168.1 GCA_017541565.1 bacterium
ACGCTTAAAAACGAATCAAACGATTTAATCTTTTCCGTATCAGATACCGGTCCGGGGATTCCGGAAGAAGATATCCCAAATATGTTCCAAAGATTCTCGCAAGGAACAAGCAAAAAACGCTCATCAGGAACTGGACTCGGTTTATACCTGTCTCGTCAGATAATTGAATCCCACGGAGGGAAAATCTGGCTTGAGAGCGTTCTTAACAAAGGCAGTGAATTTTCTTTCCTGCTTACGGATACTATTGTTAGTAAAAAAGAAGGAAGTTTGGTATGATAAACGTTCTGTTAGTAGAAGATCACGAACTCTTTAGAATGGGGCTTGCCATGGTTCTAAGTAAAGCGGAAGATATTAATCTCTCGTCAGAAGTTGCAAAAGGCTTGGACGGAATAAAAAAAGCACGCGAACTTTCGCCGGATGTAATACTCATGGATTTGGGACTTCCCGACATAGACGGAATTGAAACAACACAAAGAATTAAAGAGTTTAATCCGGACATAAAAATCCTGATACTGACTTCCCGCAACGGTGAAAATGATGTTTTTGAAGCATTCAAAGCGGGAGCAGACGGATATATAATGAAAGGCGCTACTCCCGAACAAACAATTACGGCAATAAAATCCGTATATGAAGGAGTCGGCTGGATTGACCCAAGTATTGCAAAGATGGTTTTTTCCGCTCTTCAAAAACCTTCCGCTTCAAATATTTCGCAGCCGGAAGTTACAAAAGGAAGCAACAATTCATACGGACTGACAGAAAGAGAACTTGATGTTTTAAGCCTTATGGTAGAAGGACTTACAAATCCCGAAATCGCCGACAAACTTATCATCTCAAGAGCAACGGCAAAAGCCCACGTTCACAGCATACTCCAAAAACTTTGTGTCACAACCAGAACTCAGGCTTCGTACACCGCAATGAAGGAAGGATTGGTTTAATGTTCTCGGCATTAGCAGGAATGGTAATGGCTGCAAAGGTACATTGTACCGAATTTAAGTACAACCTTACCAGAAAAAACGACAAACAGGTTTCAGAAATGATTTATCGAAATAAAATCGATAAAATAGGAGAAACCGAAAAATATGAAAAAAGCAGGCTGCCTGAATCCGGCTATATGACGGTTGCGGAATATGAAGCAAAATCCCGTCCGCAAACAAAAAAAGAAATTAACGCTAAAATACTGGACAAAGCGGAAATGCCTAAAGACGAAAATATGGTCTATGTTCCGCAGCACAATTTCAAACTCGTAAAGTACAACGACCCCGTGGGGAGTCCGGAATTGTCATTACCGAGAAAATTGAATTTTGACAGACAAATTAACGCACAGGGAATCGTATCCGGTGATTATACAAAACTCGTCTATCCTGCGGTTTATTATTATGCTCAATCCGATTGTACCTGCTGTGATTTGTTCTTAATTAATCTTGACAGTTCACTTTCTAACGTTGACAAGGTCAAAAAAGCAAACGTTGTGAACAGAGAAACCAAACCGCTTATTTCCACCGACAAAGACATTGATACAAAATTTATTTTCCGAACGCTGACGCCAATTGACTTTTCTTCGGATAATCAAAAACTTGTCGTAAAGGAAAAAGTCGGACATCGCCACGACGGAATTTGGGAAACAGATTTGTGGGTATATGATTTTTCCAAAAAAGAAGCAAAAAAACTTCCCGAAATAAGAGATGCAATTGTTCACTATTGGATTAACAAAAATGGCGTAGATTTTGACGAAAAACGCTGGGATATTTATCCTTTAGGTTTTGATGCAAACAATGATGACCGTGTTATAGTTTGTGCGTATGCCTTCACCGGTGATGCTCCGCAGTTTTTGGGAACATGGAGCATAGATGTGGAAGGTAATGAATCAAGACTCGAGGACCTTTCCGGAGTATCCGTTCCGGTTGCGGTAACGGGATATAGGCTTGCTGAAGAATCCGAAGTAATCCCTGTTTCACAAGTAAAATTTGAAGCAAAACAAGCAAAAAATGAAACAAAAGCCGAAAAGAAACAGGAAAACAAAACTAAAAGATTTGAAAAATCCCAAAAGAAACTTGAATACAAGCGCAAAATCGAACAGATGAACATGGAAACAATGCTGAAAATTAAGGCTCGACAAGATTTTCTCAAGCAAAAGAAACAAGCCGCACCAAAAGAAGTTGTAACCGGTGATTAATTATTTTCCCAACTCACATGCTTTCTTTGTTGTATCGGAAATTACATCATAAAATAATTTTTCCGTGTCATAGTCATTCATCCTGTCAACTCCGACCGCTGTACAACCGCCTTTTGTGGCAACATTAGAAATCAATTGTTCCATTGAAATTTCCCTGTTTTTTGCCATCTTAGCAGAACCGATAGCGGTCTGAATACTCAAAAGCAGAGCCTTTTCATAATCCATACCAAGTTTTTCACCCGCTCTGGCAATTTCGTTAATCACTTTGTAGAAAAACGCAGGACCGGAACCCGAAATCGCAGTTACAATATCCAATTGCGGTTCTGTTTCAACAACAATACATTCGCCGATTGTAGAAAGCAGATTTTTTACAAAATTTATATCTTCGCTCAAAGCATATTTGCCCCCAAACATACCGCTCATTCCTTCTCCCACAAGAGCGGGGGTATTTGGCATAACTCTGATTACTCTTGTATTATCAGGCAGATTCGATTCGAGTTTTGCCGTCGTAACTCCTGCAGCAATTGAGACCACAAGTTTATCGGAATTGACATATCGGCAGATTTCCCCAAGAACCCCCTCAACCTGATTTGGTTTTGTTGCTACAAAAATAACGTCCGCCCACTCTACAAGTTCTTTATTATCCAAAATTATTTTTATACCGAGTGCTTTTGATTTTTCTTCAACTCCCTCCGGCTCTGCCTGAGTTGCCATAAGATTCTCAGACTTTGCAAAACCTGTCTTTACAAGTCCTCTTATTATTGCACCCGCCATTTTACCCGAGCCTATAAACCCTATTTTTGTATTATTCACAACTGCCCCCTTTACAATCCTTAAACATGTGTTTGACTAAAAGCCATGTTTTGTATAGTATGAAACTATTATAAGTAAAACTAGCTGAAAAGGAAACAGAAAAATGAAACGTACACTAGAAGGAACAAAATTAAAAAGACAGCACGTTAGCGGTTTTAGAGCAAGAATGGCAACAGCAGGCGGACAAGAAGTTTTAAACAGACGCCGCGCTAAAGGTCGTCATCAGATTGCAGTAACAGGCAGCAAACGCGCTTAGTTTTATAGATTTCAAAAAGGGGCGAAACTTAAATAAGTTTCGCCCCTTTTTTAACATAATAAACTTAACAAAGCGGTCAAGATATGTTAATATAAATAATATACAGACTAAGTAAGAGAGGCTATAAATGAAAAAAGGATTCACATTGGCAGAAGTATTAATCACGTTGGGCATAATAGGCATTATAGTCGCTTTAACATTGCCCGCTGTTAATTCAACAAGACCTGACGGAAATAAGATTAAGTACCTCAAAACCTATGATTCACTTTGCGAATTGGTTAAATCGTTTGCATCAAACACGAGAGAATATCCTATTGTAGGCGCAAATGACGCAAATACAGCATATTACGATATGTCAGACGTTCCGCTATTAAATGTACATACCAGCGCGGCCGGAAGTATTTCCTCTTCAGACGGTAGAGATTTCAACGATACTGCCAAACTTTGCCATCTTTTGGCTTGGGGATACAACAATGCAAATGATAATTGTAACGTAACAAACACCGTTCTAGCACAAAACCCGTCCAATGCCTCAGGCGGATATTTTATAAGGTCGTTTATCGCAAACAACGGTGTGGATTTTAGCGTAAGACCTCGTGTAAATACAGTCGTCGGGGCTCAAAGCACTTTTGGTATGAATGTTATAATTGACATAAACGGCATCGGCAATGTTCCCAACTGTGTTTACAGTGCAAATTGTAGGCGTCCGGACAGGTTCTGGTTCTTTATAACCGCCGACGGAAATGTTATTCCGGCAGACAGAGTCGGAAGGTATTATATTCAAACAAGAAAAGCCGTAAGACTTGTACCAACTCCGCCGGAGAATGAACTTCCGTCGGCAATTTCATGGGCGGATGTACCAAACTCGTCCATAGGCGCTCTGGAACAAGTACAACAAGAATAAGAGTTTAAAAATTATCACAAATAGAACAGGGGGAAATATGAAAAAATTAATTACAACCGCGCTTTTACTGGGTGTATTGGCGGGTGTTTCCGCAATCTCTACTCAGGCAATAACGGGAATTAACGAAAAAGAAAGAGGATATATATCTCTCTCGACTTCCGCAAATACGGAAGTAGCACCTGATGTTGCGGAAATTTCTTTTGCGGTAAAGACATCCGATACAAAATCAATGCAGAAAGCAACTGTAATGAACAAAGAAATCTCGGACAAACTTCTAGGGATACTTAAAGGAATGTTGAATACTTCAAACGGCGATTTCATCAAGACTTCGGACTTTAACGCTTCACCGATTTATACCTATAACGGAAACAAGAAAAATCTCGACAGATACGAAGTCTCTAACAGAGTCATCGTTCACACAAAATCAATCGATAAAGTCGGAAACATGATAGATAAAGCCATTGAAGCAGGCGCAACAAACGTTGATTCTCTAAACTTCTCTGTTTCAAACTATGAATCCCAATGCAACTCTTTGATTGAAATTGCATCAAAAAAAGCAAGTACAAGAGCAACAATTGCGGCAAAAAGTATGGGAACAACGCTGGACGGAGTACGTTCAATGGATATAAGTTGTTCGGAAAACAGTGTTCGCAGTTACCCGAGATTGTATATGGCAAAAAACATGGTTGCAGATGCCGCCGAAGGTGCAACGGCTAATCAATCCTCAACCTCAATTTCGGAAGGTGTAATAAAAGTTTATGCAAATGTTAATGTCAGTTTCTTTGTAAAATAGATTTTAAAAAAGGGGCGGTTCTAAAAGAACCGCCCCTTTTTTTATTTATAATTTATCGTAATCTCTGAGTTCCGGTCTTGACGTATCATAATCTCCGTAGAGATTATTTTTCTTGTGACGTTTTAAGTAAACAGGGTCAAACAATGATTGGTCTTCGAAATCAAGCGGTTGTATAATCTTTGTCGGATCTTGCTGCTTAATCTCTTTGACAGACGGTTCAACAATCTGAACTTCTTGTTGTTTTACCGTATTTTGGCGCTTCAGTTCGGCTTGAACCTGTTTTCTTGCCTCTTTCTCTACTTTTTTCTCAGCACGTCTTTGCTTGCTGTTCTGTACTTTTCCGCCCATATTTGACTTCAGAGCATTGTAATCCTTTTTACCCTCTTTATTCCATCTTCTGTACTTTTTGGTAAAGATGTTATCAAAGTTTGCCATGTCATAGTATATTTTGTAAGTTTCAGCCAGATATTCGGCATCGGAAAGAACGTTCAACTGAACATTCTGCGCGATTTCAGGACAAAGCATTCTTGAATAATCGCGGATTTTTTCCAACTGCTGGGTTTGCGGAGAAGGACCGCGGGTGAGGATTCGGCTTTCCACGGCACTAATTGTTTTGTAAAAAGTATTTGACCACAAAACAGAATTGTTGGACGTATCTACCAAAACCGCATAAGTGTTGATTTTGTACGCGGGGTCGATAACTGTTGCACCGGGGATGTTAAGAAAATCCCAAACTGTACGGCGAAGTATGTAATTTTCCGCGTCAAGGGTTGAAGTCAGCAACAGGACGTATCTTGAATTGCTCGCTTTTGCAACCTTTGAAAGTTTTGGATAATCAACATTATATGTGGTTTTGTATTTATTTGTTAAATCTTTTGCCGGGTTTCTGTACGAAGGATTTGATTTTAATAATGCCCGTTCTTCACTGACTGTCGGACATTTGATGTAATCTGTTTTGTTCAAAAGAGTAATAACTTCATTTGAGAAAAATTCCGCAGCCTGATTATATATGTACGAATCAATAGCGGCATCTTCTGTTACGATGTTATCAGGAAGAATTAGCACAGTCTTTTTATCCGCCGCAGACGCGAACGGAATAAAGAATAAAGCCGCCCCAACTAAAAATAATTTTATTAAATCCTTCACGACAGGATTATATCATATATTTGGGGGCAGTGCAAAGAAAAATGGGCAAAAACGGGGAAAAATACACTGTTAATAGGATATGTGCGTTCCTGTTTTGTTTCGTTTTGTTTAACCCCTTTACAAAAAAAAATCATCATGTATTATAGTATTTGTAGCCGAGATAAACGGTTGCCCTTGTGGGGGTTTAGCTCAGCTGGTAGAGCATCTGCTTTGCACGCAGAGGGTCAGGAGTTCGAATCTCCTAACCTCCACCATAAAATACAGAACGACATTTGTTGTTCTGTATTTTATTTTGTGAATTAGAGATGTGAGAACTCCCAACTGCAGAGCAGTTCAGAGTTCGAGCGGATTTTGGCAAGGCTGAAGCGAGCGTAAGCGAGTGAAACGCCGTCCCAGTGAGGAAACTGTAATGAGTGACTATTTCTTGTGAGAGAAATTAAACGAATGAAAGTTTACGAACTGCCAATAATCCAAGACAATCTCCTAACCTCCAAAAATAGACCGACGACATTTGTTATCGGTCTATTTTTTTTTTGTATCAGGGATTTTGATATAAAGTTGTAACTTCTTTTGCGCTTTTTACTCGTTCTTTGCACTAAGCATTCAAAAATTATTGTTGGGTTCAAAACCCAACCTACAAACTATTTTACCATAATTAATTGTTAATTTATCGTTCGTATAATACAATAGGAAAATGGATAATTATTTAAACTTATGTAACGGAGCAAAGTGGCCATTAAGGCTTATGCCAATAAGTGTTTATATTGGTTATTATCATTTATACGATATAGTAGCATCTTCTAATGTTATGGCATGTCAAGATGCAGTGTGTTCTGCTTTTGGAGAATGGCAAAGAATAACACAAAATAAAATTGCATTTAATATATTGAAAAATGGTGGGAATAATTTGTATTCTTCACAAATAAATGTAATCTTCAGGAAAAATAGTAATGATATAAAAGGCAAAACTTCCTTAGATATTGATAACAAAAAACAAATTTTTGGTGCAGAAATAGAGATTGATTTACCGGCAAATTATATAAGCATAGACAAGCTGTATTTCGTTGCTCTATGTGAAATCGGTAAGAGTTTAGGTTTAGCAAATTCCGATGTTCCGGAAGATGTTACTTACTATCCTTATCGATTTGTTACAAAAACCCCTTCTCAGAGAGATATAAATACAATTAACCTCCTATACGACATTACAAAAACTTCTACACATTCACCAAATGTACAGACTACTGTATCACAGAGGAATATGTTAAATGAACTAGATAATATTGCAGAATTAAAAATGAATCTTTTTAATATTAACTTCAAAAATAAAAAATAATATAGATTACATTAATTATTTTTGTGAAAGAAAGATTTTATTTTACCAACAAAAGTATTTTGCTGTATTTTATTCTTAAAATCAAGAAGTATTTCTTCTTTTGGAGCAATTTTTAAACCTTTATTTATATATTTCAATGCTTTGTTATATTTTTTCATAGTACATAAAATATCAGCAATACCTGTATATCCATATATATCATTCGGCTCATGTTTTATTTTATATTCACAATCTTTTATAGCACCTTCAAAATCTTGTAAATCTTTTTTTATGGCTGCTCTCCATAAATAACAATAATAATTATTACAATTTAGTTCAATAGCTTTATTAATATCATTCATTGCTTGTTCAATATTACCGATTGCTTGATATGCAACAGCTCTATTCGCATGATATTCAGATTGTACTCCTTGAGGATATAACTCAATTGCCTTATTGTAGTATTCTATTGCTTCCTGAAATTGTTGTCTACATGCATATATTTTGCCTATGCTCCAATATGCATCTGGAAATTGATTATCAAGTTCGATTGCTTTATTAAATGCTAATATTGCATTCTCAAATTCTTTTTTAATACTAAATACAGTACCTAACTCCCAATGAAAATATGGATCTTCTGGCTCACTTTCTACTGCTTTTTTGATTGTTTCTAATGCAATATTATAATTACCATATTTACATTCAACATTACCTATAACACTAAGTGCTTTTGCTTGGTTGGGATATATAGATAATATGTAATTTGCATCTTGTAGAGCTTTTTCATAATCTTGTTCAAAGTAATAACAATCACACCTTCCTCCTAATGCTAATAAAAATTCTTTATCATATTCAAGTGCTTGGGTAAAAAGTCTTATAGCACCCTTTTTGTCATCAAGTTTCCATAAAATAAATCCCTTTAATGTTAAGTTTAATTCATTAGGAGAAATTTCTATTGATTTATTCACATCAATAAGTGCCAAAGTTTGCTGTTCTAAATAATGTTCTGCATAGGCTTTTTCATAATATGCTTGTGCATTTCTTGGATTATCTATTATTTCTCTGTTACACAAGTCTATAACTTCATCAGCTCTATCTTCTTCTTTTAATTTTTCAACAAGTTCTTCAAAATCATCCATAAAATAATTATAATAAATTTATTGAAATAAATAAACTTTTTTGCATATTTACTTTCTGTTTCACTTGAAAAATAATTTCATTCCAAAGGGGTAAATAAAAACGGGGGGCGGAATTTTCCGCCCCCGTTTCTATTGTCATATTCAACTTACAAACTTATGCGTACTGAACAGTTGTGTAGCATGCAATCAAAGATTCAATATTCTCTGCTTGAGCCTCAAACGCTTCATATACGCTTGTATATTCCGTATTTGCCGCAAACCAATCCGCAACTTCTTCTTTGATATAAGAAATTCTCAAACCGAGTTCATAATCATTATCATCATTTGTTGCAAATTTTTCTATTCTGCCGTTACCGTACATGCCTGCAGTTCCGAACGTTTCGCCCTCTTTAAAGAATGATACTATTTGAACCGTGCCGTCAACAGTGCCGGAAGAATCTGCAATGTCATAGAAAACATCTGTATCAAGTGAATTATTAATAACATGCAAACTCGTGTTATCCGAAACAATCATGTTATCCCCGCTCTTTTTAATATCAAAGAAGAAGGTCAAATCACTCTTATTTGCATTAAATTTGATTGCATCTTCAGGACTCGGCGGCTGTTTAAGACCAATTTTGTCCAACAATTCAATATTATCGTATATTGTAAGGTTTGTATCTTTCGTGAAGGATTTTACATTGTAAGTCGTATTACCCGCTAATGAAAAATATGAGTCATCCCCGCCTGTATATGTAATGGAATCTTTGCGGAACAAATCTCTGAGGTCATAATCGTCCATTGCATCCATCATATACACAATATCATTTTTTGTACTTGTCGTTACCGTAGTATCT
>JAFXYU010000169.1 GCA_017541565.1 bacterium
GGAAGCAATTAGAAATTACTCGTCAAATTCAGATATAAAACATGCCTTGAATATCTCGAAAGAAATGAACCTTTCGCCCGTAGAAATTGAAGCAAACTCTCTTAGCGAAAGTATAGAAAAAATACTTAAAAAATACGAGAACAAAGAACTCCCACAAGAAGAATACAACAAGATAATAAAGTTATTAACCGATAAAACGGAAGCAAGTATTTCAGAAGGCATAAAAGAAGACATGGCAAAACTTTTGAAATCGGAGCCAAGGTTTATAACAAATACAGATTCCATAGTTACCGTTATCAAAGAGAACATTCCCGCTTCAAATAAAGCAGAACTTGAAAAAATCTTCCTTCTTTCAACTGAAGAAATCGACAAAATTGTTAAAAACATATCTGACGACACAAAAGGATTATCAGAAGAACAGGTCAGAACACTAAAGAGTGAACTCAGAAAACTTTTTGCCCAAAACGGTGCCGGCGAAAATAAATATTACAAAACACTCGGAACAACTATTATTAACAAGATTTCCGAATCAATAAAAACAAAACCTGCAAATTATCTGAGCGAAAAGCAAGTTTATCAGGCAATTGATTTTGCAAAAATTATCGGTGATTTTAAAGCAAAAGAAAAACTTGTTGACAGTGCTGCATTAACCAAGTTTGAAGAAGCCCCTCAAACTATGCTTGCAAGAGCCTATGAAAAATTTGAAAACACTCTGTTTGACGTTCTGGATATAAAATTTAAAGAAATTAAACAAATGAGAGAATCCGATAAATATGCCCGTGAAATATTGGAAACTAAACTCGAAGCATTAACAAAAGACGAAACCAAGTACCAAAAAGCAATCAAGAAACTTTCCAAAGTTATGTCTGAAATGGAAGTTACTCTGCACGGAAATTTTGACAGCAAATCAAACATTCTTGATTTAGTTAATGCGATGGAAAATGTATATAATAACACCGCAAAAAGACTTCAAAATCTTGACGATAAAATTTTCTCAAGAACTATACACCGCTTGGTGGAAGAAGATGCATCCAAAGAACTGACCAACAGCATTACATCAAGAGAAGAATTGTTTAAATTCCTCAACGGAACTTTAAAAGCAAAAGAAGGACTCAAAGAAAATTCTCTTGATTATGCAACAGAAAACGCAAGAGGTGTGGGCTCCGCTAAAAAGAACGCCATTGACAGAATTGTCAACAGATATCAGGGTGTAAAAAATTCATTCAACAGAATTCTTCTTTCTATGGATGTATATAAACGAGGCTTACCGCAAGGTAACTACGAAAGTGAAGTTGCAAGAATCGGCAGAGAATACCTGCTTCACGGAAGTTCCTCTCAATTTACTCAAAAATTCAATCTTGTAAACAATCCGGAATTATACCGCGACGTAATGTTTAATACTTTTGATGAAAACAAACTCGCAAAAGTTACAGAAGACTCTTTTGTAAAAACCGATATTAAAACAGGTAACGTATTAGAATCCTTCAAAAATTATATAAAATCCGTAAGAGATATTATGGGTAACAACGATATTGATTTTACAAAAATGCATCATGTTACCGGCGGAAAAAACGTCAACGATGTATACACACAAGACTCTCTTACAAGATTATCAAAATTTAACCTTGTGGCACAAGACCCTGTAACAATGGTCAAAAAGGCTGCGGAAAGAAAGTACGGAAGCGCACTCTGGTTAAGAAAGGCTGCTGCAATAGGTGCGGCCGTTTTGGGTGTTGCAGTATTAGCACAATTCTCATTCGGTAAAATTAAGAATCCACATAATATACAGAAGCAGGTGAGCGATGATAAGAACAGTTAGTTTTAATCCTATAAGTTTTGGGGCGAATGGCGGTTATCAAACCGCACCCGTAAAAGAAAATAAAAAAGAAAACAAAGATACTGCGGTTACCTCTATGTATCTTGATAATCTCGCCATGATGAACACTCCTGCGGTCAAAAGAATTAATGATATACCAAGCGGCAGAGTCAGAGGATATAAAAACAACCTGCGTTCTATGATTCAGAATAACCAATCCGTTATGATGGCAATTGTTCCGAGAACTTTTACTGCTGAAGACATAAACGGTGACGATAAAATATCCTTCAAGGACGGAGAAAAGAACGGAACTTTTTTGAGTGCCATTTCAAGATTGGATGAACTTAAAGCAGACGGAATAAATACAATTCACATTCTTCCGATTCATCCGGCAGGCAAAAAGAATGCCATGGGAACGGCAGGCTCAATTTACGCTCCGGCAAAATTCCTTGAAAAAGACGGACACATGGCTTATGATCCGCTTTTAATAGATAAAAACGATCCGAGAACTCCGGACGAACAGTTCAAAGCATTCATTGATGAATGTCACAAACGCGACATAAAAGTTATGCTTGATATTCCGAGTTGCGCATCAGTTGATTGGTTTGAAGCAGAACCGGAACTTATGGCTTTCGGACGTAACGGAGAAGATAAAACTCCTCAAGGCTGGGCTGATATCAGAATGTTTGAACCATGGGCGGACGCTTCACACAGAACACTTAACCCCGCATTATACGAACTTCACAGACAATATGTAGATAACTGTATAGAACTTGGTTTAGACGGAATCAGGGCAGACGTTGCAAGAGCGAAACCGACAGAGTTCTGGGACAAATTAATTACCTACTCTCATACAAAAGACCCCGAATTTGGATGGCTCGGTGAAAGTTACACATACGAGTGTGCTTCTCCTCAGGTTAACATGCCTTATGACAGACCGGAAGATTTGTTAAGAGCAGGTTTTGATGATTACTACGGACAATATCACATTTTCCATGACTGGAAAAATGCAACAGAATTTAACGATTACATCAAACTCAATCTTGATTTGTCACACAGATTACCTTCAGGCAAGAGCGTAATCGGTTCATTTCTGACACATGACGACAGTTCATCAATGATTCACGGCGGAGAAAACTTCTGCAAAATGACAACCGTTTTGCAATCAACAATTCCTATGTGCAACCCATACTTCGTAGACGGTTTCCAATCCGGCGACTACTATGATTACAAATATCGCGGAACAATTAATGATGAATCACTTGTCGAGAACAAAGTTATGGACGAACACCGTTTCAGACTTGCAATATTCAACCTTTCCCGCAAACCCGGCGGAAACTCTCCCGACATTGAAAGAATTATGAAGGGTTGCTTGAAAATGCGTTCCGAAAACCTTGATGTTCTGGCAGACAGAAAGAGCAGTTTTATCGAACTTGATAAACGTGAAGACAAAAATGACCAAATTATAACTTTTGCAAGACACAACAACGGAAGAACGATTCTCGTTGTTGCAAACAAAAACCCGAACAGAAACGTAACAGGTATAATTGAAATTCCGGGACTTAAAGCAGACCAAAAATTAAACAATATGGTTCCGGAATACGGCGACAAGAGCGAATTTCAAGTTGCGGCAAATGAACTAAAAGTAAATCTTGCACCCGCTGATGCCTATGTATTTGAAATTGATACACCTAATATTGAGACAGACAGAAA
>JAFXYU010000170.1 GCA_017541565.1 bacterium
TAACGTTAACACGCGTCGTGTAGCGGATATGGATATTTTTAAAGAAACTTTGCAGGAACTTTTTGCGGAACTTAATATAGACAAAAGCAATAAAGTTGTTCTTAATATACCTGCTGTTACATACAGAGTTGCAGAATATCCGGCTATAATGGATGAGGCGGAAACGTCAAATGCGATATTGGAATCGCTCGTGGCGGATGAGGCTTTCAGTCAGAATGACGAACCCTGTTTTTCTGCAGCAAAACTTCCGTCCTCGTCAATGCAATTTAATAGAGTGGTTTATACCGCTGCACAGCATAACGTTATATACGAAATGGTAATGTCCATAAAGGCATTGGGCTACAAAATATATGCCATTGACTCGGCTATAAGTTCAACATACAATGCATTGAACTATATCGGTCGTTTAAGTAATATTCAACCTGATACTTCATGGGTATTGATGATTGTTGACAACTTTATGTGCCGTGTTATCCCCATGATAGGATATAGTCCGGTTGATGCTTTTGAAGAAAAAATCTCAATAGGTGAAGTTTTAGAAGATTCTGAAAATTATGCTACGGTATTAAGTGTTGCCCAGCCGTGGTTGAAAAACAATCCGTCTAAGTACTTATACGTTGTGTCAAAAACCAAAATTATTAATGCGGAAATTCTTGCAAGCAGACTCCAATATGATGCACCTATAATTCATCAGGATGCGAGTGTGTCTTCAAAAGAAGAATTTCTTAATATTTCTCCGGAGGTTAATCCGGATTATGCATCACAAATATCTCTTGATGTAATCGGTGCGGCAATAAGACAAGAATGGGAAAAATACAGAACAACTAATCTTAATTTGTACAACAGTTCTTTGGGTGATATTTATATTCAGGATCAACCGCCTCAAATAGAGTTTTTAGGGCGAACGATAATTCTGTCAAATGAGAATTTGGTAAAATTCTTTATTGCCGTGCTCATAATTGCTTTAGCGATTGTTATACCATTATTTATTCTTATACAGCGGAATATTTTTGTTAAAAACAATGAATTATCTAACATAAATGCTGAAATCGATTCAATACAGAAGTTTTTGGATGAAAACCCCGAATTTTCGGCAGATGTGTTTAATGAAGGCGATGAGATAAGAAGCGGCATTGCACATAATAAAGGAGTTTATTCTTATTATTCAATTGTCGGCACGGAAATACCTAAAAAATTGTGGCTTACTCACTTGAAACTTGGTGATAAGACTACAATAGAAGGACAAGCAGATAATCTTGAAAGTATTTACGGTTTTTACAGAAATATAAAGGATTATGATCAAAAATCTGATTTGAAACTGCAAAAACTCGGTTTAGCATCAAAATCCAAAAATGCTGTTGTAAGCGATGACGGAGGTTTTGATACGGAATCGATACTGACATCTTTGAATGCGGATTTCTACGAGTTCAGAATATCAAACGAACCGGAAGTATCTCCGAAGGATTTAGAAAAGAAAGACGGCGACAATGGCGGTTTACCCGACTTGGAGCCTATAAATTAGTTAAAGGGTAAGATAAATGGAAAAATACAGCAGATATTATGGTGTGATATGTTTTGTATTAGCAGTGATAGCGCTATTTGTTATTGCATATTTTTTGTTGATTCCGCGCGTAAATGAATTGAATCAAATTACTTCAAATATTCAGTCTCGAAATGCCGAATTAGAAAAGAAACGTGCAGAAAAGGCAAATATTGAAAGAAAGAAAAAACAGTTAAGCGAATCATTAATTAGCGTCCAGAAAAAAATATATTCCCCGGTTGATTCGGGATTGGAAAACGACACTCTGTTTTTCACACTCTACAATGATGTAATTGAAATGCTCCACAGCAATTCAATAAAGATTAAGTCAATTGATTATGCATATAATCCTGCCGGAGACCCGTTTGTTGAGCACGGTAAAGATTCTTATTTTGTATGTGATATCAACATGCAAGTTGTTTCAAATTATGTAAATTTGGGTAAGTTTGTACAAGATGTATATCAGTATCCGTATTTAATAAGAATTAATAAAATTGATACAACTCCATATAACAGAGATAAAAAGATTTTGATATCAGATATCAGTTTGAGAGTGTATGCTCATACTACACCGGAAGAACCATCTTCACAGGGTGATGCTTCACCGCTTGCGGGTGCTGATACTGCAATTCCTCAGGAATAAATTTCAGAATACTTGAAAAAGATTTTTGTTTGGGGTAAAGTTTCTTTATGCGGTTGCCCAAGCGGAGCGTATCTGAAATAAGTTCTGCTGATTGAGCGGAGCCGTTATCGCAAGTGAAAATTGAATAGTTATATTAAGCGGACGTAGCTCAGTTGGTAGAGTATCTGCCTTCCAAGCAGACTGTCGCGAGTTCGAGTCTCGTCGTCCGCTCCATAAAAAACTGATGGACTTTTGTTCATCAGTTTTTTATTGTTAGGATGATAGTGAATCGAATGAGTGTAGTTTGACGAGTAGTACGGTTTTGTTAGTTTGACTATTTTATTTTCTAAAATTCGCTGTTTGTAGGGGTTTTAGCGGTTGGAAGTTTAACTTTACCCAAAAAACCGATTTACTCATATTTACTCATTATTTACTCACACCGGTCAGCTACATTCCATTAATAGAAAATCGGTGCAAAGAATTGCACCCTACAAACTACAGATTATTATTTTTCATTTTTTATAAATTCTATACGATAACCAATTGCGGAAGCAATTATTTGACACTCTTTTAATGTTAGTGTGTCGCGAGATAATTTTCCGTACAAAGAACCAATAGAATATTTTTTCCCTGAAAGTTCAGTCATCTTCTCAGCGAGTTTTGAAATAGACATATTGTTTAATAAAAGTAATGATCTTATTAAATTTTTATTATCCATTTATTAATTATATTAATTTTGACACTATTTTAGTAATGATGTATAATAGTTCTCATATACGAGAATTATTATATATGTACGAGAGGAATGTTAAGTTTTATGATAAAAGTTTCTATAATTGTCCCCATATATAATGTAGAAAAATATTTGGAATGTTGTTTATCTAGCTTGCTAAATCAAACATTAAATGATATTGAAATAATATGTATAGATGATGGCTCTACTGATAATTCAAGCAATATTTTGCAGAGATATAAACAGACTGATGTTAGGATTAAAGTTCTTACCCAAGCTAATAGTGGTCAAGGAATTGCAAGAAACAATGCTATTGATATTGCGTGTGGTGAATATATTGGATTTGTTGATCCTGATGATTATGTATCACCACAAATGTTTGAAATATTATATAATCAAGCAAAAGCATATAATGCTGATTTGGTAGAAGAATCTTTTTTTGTTGATAATCAGGCAAGAAATTACAGAAGAAAGCAAAAAAATAAATTAAATCTTCCTACAAATATTATATTTAATTGGAAAATAAGAAAAAATTATGCTTTTAGTGTGAATTTAGCGGTATGGAATAAATTATATAGACGAGATTTTATTAAAAAACATAATATTAAATTTATGAATGTTTTGCGTGGCGAAGATATAATTTTTACAGTAAAAAGTAGAGTTTTAGCAGAAAAGATTTTATATATTGATAATGCTGATTATTATTACAGAATTAAAGAAGATAACAGTATTATACTTAATCAAGAGTTAAAAAATAAATTAAAAATTAATAGATTTGAATATTTTAAAATGTTTAAACAATCTTTACTTGATAGTAATATTTATGATGTATTAGAAAAAGATTACAAAAAATGGATTATAAAGTCTTTTATAGATGATTTGCTAAAAAAACAATTCAGAAATAAAATTCAATATTTAAAAGAAATATATAAATTTTTACCTTTTAAAGATTTTTTATGTTTATTTTGTCGTTTTATAACGATAAGTATAAAAAACAATTTGTTTTCTATTCATAATGTATATATTAACAATAATAAGTATAAAGTATTTATAATACTAGGTTTTCAAATAAAGATTATATATAACAAGTGCCGCATTAGATGATATAAATACTTGAATTATGTTTGTATATTGAAAAAAATTGTATATTAATAGTACAAGGTGCAAATTTTTGCATCTAAATAATTATCAAATCAGGGAGTTTAACAAATTTTAATGAAATTGAAAAAGTTTGTAGGGTGCAATTTTTTGCACCAAAATAATTCTCAAAATCCCTGTTCTTTCTTCTCAAACCGCCTGTCCTTATACAATGAGCATTCTCGCGAGTTGCGGATTTTTTGCAGAGAGCGAAGGACTTTTGCCAAAGTGCATTAGTACAGAAGGCAAAATCCGTAGGCTCGTTTAACGCAAAAAATCCAAGACACGAGTCTCGTCGTCTGCTCAATTTTAAAAGACCTTTTGAGGTCTTTTTTATTGCGGACGCCTCGACTACGTCTCTCCCTCCATTGGCTTATTATACTTTTGTTTAAAGGATTTTATATTCCACGAAAAACAGTACATTTAGTACTCTTTTTCTGTTCGCCAACGGAGTCCTTGCTTTTTTGCTGCCAAATATTTTTGGTATAATATTACTTATGGTAAAACTTTTAGACTGTACAACTAGAGATGGCGGATATTGTACCAATTGGAATTATTCCGATGAGTACATTTTTGGTTTGATGTCAACTCTAAATAAAAACAAAATTAATTTCTATGAAATCGGTTACAGAAATTATTATGACAAGAATGGTAAGGGTGCTTTTTACTACTGCACACCGGATTTAATTAAAAAATTCTATGATAAAAAAGGTGACTTGAATCTCGGAGTTATGGTTGATACCAAGCGATATAACGAATCTGATTTTTTAAATGCAAAAGAGGATTATATTGATTTTGTAAGAATTGCTACACATCCTGACCGAATAAAGGACACATTATTAATTGCCGAAAACCTCTATAATAAAAATTACAACGTGATGGTTCAACTTATGGACATAACGAACCTAACACAAGGACATTTTTCTATATTGAATAATTGGCAAAATAAAAGCATTTTAAAGGTTCTTTATTTAGCGGATACTTATGGAATTATTAATGCGGAAGATTTAGGACAAGTATATAGTAAAATTAAAGAGATGGGATATAAAAACATAGGCTTTCATGCACATAATAAAACACATCAAGCATTAACAAATTCTATTCATACCATTAAACTTGGTGCATACTCAATTGATGTAGTACAAGATGTTAACGGTATTAATGGCGGAAACTTGTCATATAATGAGTTTTATTTGAACAAGATATTAGAAATTGCTTAATTAAATTTTTAAACTGCGTTTTTTATCTTTTTAGCATTTCCTATACAATAATATTCAAAGCCATTTTCATTCATATTATCGGTATCATACTGATTTCTTCCGTCAAAAATAACAGGAGTTTTCATTAACGATTTAATTCTTTCAAAATCAGGACGTCTGAATTCGTTCCATTCTGTCAGAAGAAGTAGTGCATCAGTGTTTTCTACCGCATCGTATGAGGTTGAATAGTATTGAATTTTGTCTCCAAAAATTAACTTAGCGGTTTCTAAGGCTTTTGGGTCACAAGCCTTAATCTCTGCTCCCATGTCCAAAAGAGCATTAATAATAGTAATTGCCGGTGCTTCTCTCATATCGTTTGTTTTTGGTTTAAAAGCCAAACCCCAAATAGCAAAAGTTTTTCCGCTTAGATTTTTTCCGAATTTATTTGTAATTTTATCAATAAATAATTTCCTTTGATTTTTATTTGTTTCATCTGCACATTTTATTATGCTCATATCAACACCGTATTCGCTCCCTGTTTTTATTAGTGCTTTAACATCTTTAGGAAAGCAACTGCCGCCATAGCCTAAGCCGGGGAACAAAAATTTGTTTCCGATTCTCGGATCAGCAGACATTCCGACTCGGACCATTTCAGCATTTGCGCCTACTTTTTCACAAAGATTTGCTATTTCGTTCATAAAAGATATTTTTGTTGCCAAAAATGAATTTGCGGCATATTTTGTCATTTCAGCAGATTTAACGTCCATGATAATTACTTTGTTGCCGGTTCTGAAGAACGGAGAATAAAGTTCTTGCATAATCAAAGTTGCTTTATCTGAGTCTGAGCCTATAATAACCCTGTCCGGATACAAAAAATCGTCAACGGCACTGCCTTGTTTCAAAAATTCCGGATTTGATACGACATCAAAAGGATATGTAGTATTTTGTTTAATAATTTCTGTTACTTTCTGGGCTGTTCCTACCGGAACAGTTGATTTATCAACAATAACTTTATATCCGTTCATCGCTTTTGCAATAGATTTTGCAACTTCCATAACGTATTGCAGATCAGCAGAACCATCTTCGTCCTGTGGAGTTCCAACCGCAATAAAGCAAATTTGAGATTCTTTAACAGCATTATCAATATCTGTAGAGAATGTTAAACGATTATCAAATACACCGGATTTAACTAACTCTTCCAGTCCGGGTTCGTATAATGGAATATTTCCGTTTTTTAATTGTTTAATTTTTTCTTCATTATTATCAACACAGATAACGTCGTTTCCCATATCTGCGAAGCAAGCACCCGCTACAAGTCCAACATATCCGGTTCCGATTACTGATACTCTCATCTATCTTATTCCTCTTTACTATTTTAACGATCTAACATATGAATAATATTCATTCTTTTTGTATTTGTCTGCTTCCGCATAGATTTGTTCTTTAGTTAAAAATCCCATTCTGTATGCAACTTCTTCCAAACAAGCAATTTTTATTCCTTGGTTTTCTTCTATTGTTATCGTTTGACACCTGAAATTAAAAAACTTGGACACGAAATTTAAATATTTTAAAACTGTATTTTTAGTCGGAAATTTTTTTAATTTCATACGTCAAATATTTTAAAATAAAAAGATACTTTTTTCAATTTTCCCTGATACAAAATTTGTACCTTTATGTGTCTAATTGTGTCATAGTGTGTACTTTTGTGTTTTTTTGTAAAGTTTTTCACACAATTTTATGTAATAACCTTAGTTAAATGCTCTAGCCCCAAAGCCAGTAATGGCAACTGTTGCACAAATTTTAACTGCTAAAATTGCCTCTTTTGAATTTGGTGTCGGACATCAAATTCAAAAATTGAATAAAAAATTATTTTATCAATTCAATAAAATGTATTTTGATGTATCTACGAATAGCAGGATAAAATCGTGCACCAAAAGAAAATATGCTTGGTGCATTAAATAATAAGTAATAGATTAAACGAGTTTCTAAATTAGCATTCTTCATTTCATTATTTAAATTTTGTTCTTTAATTTTTTCTTTTAATAAATTTTGAATAGTTTCTTTATCAGCAATCTTTTGATTTATAATATTCGCATATTTAGAAATAAGAAATATTATATTTTCTTGATGAAACCTTGTTAATTCTTTTTCAGTAAAAATTTCAGGTATATGTTCTTTTATATATAATTCAATACAGTCATATGCTTTACATAAATCTTGAACGTTTTTAAATGAATTTGTAGAGGTTATACTTTTTGTATGCTTTCTATACCAAACAAGTTTATCATTTATGATTAATACTTTTTTTGTTTTTTCAAAAATTTTTAAAACGGTGGATATGTCTTCATAATTTTGTCCAATGGGATATCTAATATTTTCAAATAAATTTTTCTTGTATAATTTATCCCAAGCAGTAGCATGGATTTCACCATTAGCAATGGCTTTTAGTGCTTCAGATGTAGTATATATTTTTTTATTTCTGTTGTTTTTATATTTATTAAAACTTATTTTTTTTGTTTCATCAAAAGTTACATGTTTACAAACAATACAATCAGCATTATCAAATAGCATTGATTCAAGCATTTTTTGAATCATTTCTGGGTGATACACGTCGTCAGCATCAAGAAAACCAACAAAGTCTCCGTTCATATTATCAAGCCCGGTATTTCTTGCAGCACTTAGACCTGCATTTTTTTGGCGTATCAATACAATTCTATTATCTTTTATTGTATATTCATCACATATTTTTTCAGAACCGTCATCAGAACCATCATCAACAACAATTATTTCAAGATTCTTGTAAGTTTGATTAATGACACTATCCAAGGCTTCTTCAAGGTACGGCTTCACATTGTAAACAGGAATTATAATGCTAACTTTTGGTGCATCCATATTTATCTTAGTAACCTTTAAAATTAAATTAAGTTTCTTACATACGAATAATATTCATTCTTTTTGTATTTGTCTGCTTCCGCATAGATTTGTTCTTTGGTTAAAAATCCCATTCTGTATGCAACTTCTTCCAAACAAGCAATTTTTATTCCTTGGTTTTCTTCTATTGTCTGAACATACTGTCCCGCTTGTAATAGTGAACGGTGAGTTCCTGTATCTAACCAAGCAAAGCCGCGGCCAAGAAGTTCAACATTAAGTTTATTTTTTTCAAGATATATTCTGTTTAAATCAGTTATTTCTAGTTCACCGCGAGCAGATGGTTTTAAGTTCTTTGCATAATTAACAACACTGTTATCGTAGAAATAAAGTCCTGTTACAGCATAATTTGATTTTGCCTCTTTTGGTTTTTCTTCAATAGACTTTGCTTTGCCGTTTGAATCAAATTCAACAACTCCAAATCTTTCAGGATCTTTTACCGGATAACCGAAAACGGTTGCTTCCCCTTTTTCTTCAGCAGTTTTAACTGCCTTTTTAAGCATTCCGGAGAATCCGGGGCCATAGAAAATATTGTCGCCCAAAACGAGTGCCGCAGAATCATCACCAATAAATTTTTCACCCAAGATAAATGCCTGAGCAAGTCCGTCAGGTGATGGCTGCTCAACATAATCAAATTTAAGTCCGAATTGTTCTCCCGAACCTAATAATTTTTTGAAATGCGGTAAGTCTGTTGGTGTTGAAATTATTAGTATTTCTCTAATACCGGCTAACATTAACACTGATATCGGATAATAAATCATTGGTTTATCATAAATGGGCAATAATTGTTTTGATATACCCATTGTGCTAGGATAAAGTCTTGTTCCGCTTCCGCCGGCTAATACGATTCCCTTCATTTTATACCTCAATTCTTAATGACAAATAATTTTTTAAAGCCAATTTCCAATCTCTCAGAAGACCGTTATTATCCATTATAGAATAAGCAGGCCTTGTAGCGGGACGCGGAAACTCTTTTGTAGTGCAAGGTTTTAAATTAACGTTTAATCCTGCTACATTAAAAATTTCTTTTGCGAATCCGTACCAAGAAGTACTTCCGCCTCCGCAAGTGTGATATGTTCCGTAAGGCTTTGTTTCAAGAATCTTTATTATTGCATCTGATAAATCAACAGTCCAAGTAGGGCATCCGACTTGATCGTCAACAACTTTAAGTTCAGGCTTATCAGCAAGAGAGAGCATTGTTTCAACAAAATTTTTGCCATGATGTCCGTATAACCAGCTTGTGCGGCAAATATAATACTTTTCAAGATTGTTTCTGACTGCCTTTTCGCCTTCCCATTTTGTTAAACCATAATTATTGAGTGGTGCTGTTTTATCCATTGATTTGTATGGTTCTGTCCTTTTTACATTTACCCCGCCGTCGAAAACGTAATCGGTTGAAATATAGACCATAGTAGCATCATATTTTTTGCAGGCTTTTGCAACATTCTCTGTGCCTGTTGCGTTAATCAGTCTTGCTGTTTCTAAGTCTTCTTCTGCTTTATCGACATTTGTATACGCTGCACAGTGAATAACAATATCCGGTTTTTCTGATGAAAATACTTTGTCTATACTTGCAGGACTTGTTATATCCATAATATCGATATCTGTTTCAACAACATCATATCCGTTATCTTCCAATATAGGACACAAATCCTGTCCCAGCATTCCGTGTGCACCTGTAACAAGAACTTTAGCCATTTATACTTTCAACCCCGCTTTCTTTGCCTCAATTGACTTCATCCAATCCTGATTGTTCAGATACCAATCAATAGTTATTTTTATACCCTCTTCAAAAGTAATTGACGGTTTCCAACCGAGTTCAGATGTAATTTTATCATTAGATATTGCGTATCGTCTATCGTGTCCGAGTCGGTCGTCTACATATTTAATTGAAGATTCGTCTTTACCCATAGAATCAAGAATTAAATGGGTAATTTCCATGTTTGTTTTTTCATTGTGTCCGCCAATATTATACACTTCTCCTAATTTACCATTATGAAGAACAACATCAATTGCTTCGCAGTGGTCATAAACATACAACCAGTCACGAACATTTAACCCGTCACCATAAACCGGCACTTTTTCACCTTTCAACAATTGTGAAATGAAGAACGGAATAAGTTTTTCCGGATACTGATATGGTCCGTAATTATTTGAACATCTTGTATTCAAAGTAGGTAAACCATAGGTTTCTCTGTATGCTCTGACTAACATATCAGCGCTTGCTTTACTTGCCGAATACGGACTGTTTGGAGCAAGCGGAGTTGTTTCATAGAAATACCCCGTTTTACCTAGCGTTCCATACACTTCGTCTGTTGAAACCTGCAGGTATCTTTCTACACCGATTTCTTTTGATGCTTGCAAGAGATTTAAAGTTCCTTGAACGTTTGTTTCAATAAAAATTTCAGGATGTTTAATTGAATTATCGACATGAGATTCTGCTGCAAAATTTATTACACAGTCAGATTCTCGTATTAGTTCTCTTACCAAATCTCTGTCGCAAATATTTCCATGAACAAATCTGTAATTCGGATTGTTTTCAACGTCTTTTAGGTTTTCAATGTTTCCGCAGTAAGTTAGTGCATCAAGGTTTATTATTTTATAGTCGGGGTGCTTCTTTAATTCATGTCTTACGAAACAACTTCCAATAAATCCCGCACCGCCTGTTACTAATAATGTTGTCATTATATTAACTCCTCTTTGTTAATTTCACATAATTTAGGCTGAACCTTGTCTTTTTCTGATAATACCGGCTCAAAATCTATTTCCCAATCAATATTAATATCTTTATCTGACCACAAAATACCTTTATCTGCCTGCGGAGCATATTCTCCACTTGCCTTGTATAGTAACTCGGCTTCATCGGATAAAACGACAAAACCATGAGCAAAACCTTCCGGTATAAACAACATGTGTTTATTTTCTTCCGAAAGTTCAACCTTTACATATTGCCCGAAGGTTGTGGAATTTGGTCTGATATCAACAGCAACATCATATATTCTGCCTTTTGCACATCTTACAAGTTTTGCCTGTCCATAAGGTTTTGCCTGATAATGCAAACCTCTCAGGACATGTGCAGTTGATTTAGAATGATTATCCTGATTAAATTCTACAGTGATTCCATTTGCAATAAAATCTGATTTTTTATAACTTTCCAAGAAGAAACCTCTGTTATCACCAAAAACTTTTGGTATAACTAAGATTACGTCTTTTATTTTTTGCGGTTCAAATTCAAATGGCATACAATACTCCTTATCCAACGAGTATATTATATCATCAAAAAAGTCTTCAGTACTATGTAAATTTTTCATGTTTAATTTATAATTAACTTAAGAAGAAGATAAAAAAAGGAGTTAGTAAATGCCACAGGATAATATTGTACTTTACAACCCGTATAATGAACTGGATGAAGATATAAACATAAACTACCTAAAGATTTGGAAAATTATATGTAGCAGAAAAAAAATACTTTTGAAAGTATTTTGTTTAGTATTAATATTTTTTATTTTGCTTACTTTTATTGTTCCTAAAAAATATAAGGTAACGGCAGATTTGTATATAAATAAATCAAATAGTTCAAACATGCTTGAAGTTAACCCTTATGCGCTAGATGAGGCATCAAGTCCAATGCTTTCGATGGGAACTGATAAAGCGATTAATAATGAAATAGAATTGATGAAATCTGAATTGGTTTTAGACAAAGTTATAAGGGAAAATGGTCTTGTTTATAAGAAAAAGTTTGGTTTTATTCCAAATAAGAAGGAAGGAGAATTTTTAACAGCAGAAGCCTTTTATAAAAAAGGGAAAGTACTGAAGATTGAAAATACAAAGAATACAAATGTTGTAACGATAGAATACAAACACAAAAAGCCAGAAATATCATATGGTGTTGTTTCGTCATTAATTTCAAATTACATTGAACTTCACAAAGAGTTAAACACTGAGAAATCAAAATCTGACATGAAATTATTGGAGTCAGAGTACACAAAAATAAGGGAGAATCTGGAAAAAAATATAAACAAATCGGTAGGATTACCTGTTCAATCAATGACAGGAATCGGAAATCTATCTGCAATGAGCGCATTTTCGCGATCGGCATCCGAAGCAATCGGCAATATTAAAGGTCAATACCTTGCCGGAGAAAAATCTCAAATAGCAGTATCTGAAGAAAGACAAAAACTTACACAGCTTGCAACAAAATTAGAATGGGCAAAAATGGTAGAACAAATGTCAGATTCTTCAAAAGTTTTGGTGTTAAAAGAACCTAAACAATTACGACCATTTGAAAATACTTCTCCAAAATTGATTATAAATGTAATATTAGGTGTTATATTGGGTGCTTTGTCATCAATATTTGCGCTGATATATGTCGAAATCACAGACAAAAAATTGGCATATTCAAAAATATCTAATAATGTGATATACAACGGACTGGAAAATGTAGACTCAATAAAAGCCGAAATTCTGGGTTATGATCCTGATAAAATATTATTAATATCACTTGTACAATTGCCTCAAGATTTTATAAATAATGTGCAAACACTATCAAATGCTAAGGTCGTATATGCGAATTTAACAAAGGATTTTCTGCAAGAAATTTCAAGCAGTAAAAAAATAATGATTATATCAAAAATACAAGTTACCAGTACAGATTTGTACAAAAAAATAGAAAGTATAATAGAAAAACAGAATAAAGTAAATGTTCAGGATATTTTGATATAAGTGTTTCTATTTACATTGTAAAACAAGATGCTTTTCTTGTTATTTTCTTCATGATATAAAACATGTGGAAAGAAAGGGCAATATATGAAAAGCTTGTCAAAATCTACAACAACGATGTTTTTGTTTGATTTGATTATATTGGGTTTATCTACATATTTGTGGTCAAACTTTTTCGGCTATACACCAAAAGCCGTAGGGATTCTTTGTTTTTTCGTTGTGCTGATTGGACTTGTGGTACTATTTCTTAAAGGTAACTATAAAATACGTGAATTTAACATAAATTTTAAAAACACATACCTCCTTTTTGAGGGTATCATTATGACTCACGTTTTGCCTGCCCTGTACTTGCTGATTTTTGCAGCGTCTATAACTTGTACATTAAAATTTCTGGCAGTGAACACTGTCACAATTTTTGTTCTTTTAAGATTATACAGAGCATTTTTTCATTTATACCTTTTTAATATTAAAAAAGAAAAAAATATATTAGTTCTCGGTGCAGATGACAGAGCCAGAATAATTGCAGACGAAATTCAAGGGAAAAAAGCCCTGCGAATGAAAGTTGTCGGCTTTGTTCAAGTAAATAATACTGATGAAGATTTGATTTCGGACAATAAACTTCCCGTTTACAGAAATATTGATAATTTAAAACAGATTATTGACGAAAAAGACATAGATATTGTTGTAATTGCTCAGGCAACAGAACTTATCGTAACTATACCACGTGGTATTGAAATATACAAAATGCCCGATTTCTATGAGAAAGTAACCGGAAAATTCTATATTGATGAAAAAACCATAACGGAACTTTATTATCAGTATACAACTCACCGTTCGATAGTATATGATTTTTGTAAAAGAACTTATGATATTATAGCAGCGTTGATTATTCTAATAGTAACATTGCCTATTACCGGTTTAACTGCGTTACGAGTTTGGCTGACTGATCATGGGAATCCAATATACACACAGCCTCGTGTGGGAATGGATGGGAAGGTTTTTAAATGTTATAAACTTCGTACAATGTATGCCAATGATTATGTGCCAAAGGCAGGAAAGATAAAAGAAGAAACAGCAGGAATAAATGATGACAGAGTTATTCCGTTTTGCAGATTTGTGCGAAAAGCTCGTTTTGATGAAATACCTCAGATGATAAATATATTGAAAGGTGAGATTTCAATAGTCGGTCCAAGGGCTGAATGGGAAAATTTGGTGAATATATACAAAAAAGAAGTTCCATATTATTCTTGCCGCATGTGGGTAAAAACAGGTTGGACAGGCTGGGCTCAGATTAATCAAGGACACTGCGTAAGTAGTGAAGATATAACAGAAAAACTTCAATATGATCTTTATTATTTAAAAAATAGAAATGTTCTTTGGGAAATTTTTATTCTTGTAAAGGCAGTATTTTTAGCGTTGGGTGGAAGACATGACTGATGACAACTTAAAAATAACTCATGTGGCAAGATTTGCCAAGCCACATAAAGGTGGAATAGAGTCTTTTATAGAAA
>JAFXYU010000171.1 GCA_017541565.1 bacterium
AGGTTAACGAATTTAAAGAACAAGACGGAAATATGTACGCTTTATACGGAACTCCTGCTGAAAATCTTTGCGGATTGCAGGTTAAGCAATTCCGTAAAAAATACGGTATTGTATCAAAAGTATCTGATAAACCGTATGTTTCAAACAGTTTCCACTGCCACGTAAGTGAAGATATTACGCCGATTGAAAAACAAGATTGTGAAAAACGTTTTTGGGATTTGATGAACGGCGGAAAAATTCAATACGTAAAATATCCGCTTGATTACAACACAGATGCTGTAAAAACTCTTGTTGAAAGAGCAATGGATATGGGCTTCTATGAAGGTGTAAACCTTTCACTTTCATACTGCGATGACTGTGGTCATGAGGAATTAAATATGGATGTCTGCCCGAAATGCGGCAGCAGAAATCTTACAAAGATTGACCGTATGAACGGATACCTTTCATACTCAAGAGTTAAGGGTGATTCTCGTCTTGCTGATCACAAAATGGAAGAAATTGCAGACAGAAAATCAATGTAATGATGAATAAAAGAATTAAAAAAGGCTTAGCAGATTGCTAAGCCTTTTTGTTTTATACAAAATCAGATTTTGGTTTTTTAAACTCAACCTGCTTCTGATTTAATGCGCCAACCGGATCTTTTGTAAGTCCTGCTGCATTAGAATATGCTTGCTTCGCATTTTTTACAATCAATGTCTTGTTGTAATCATATCCGCTTGTTAAAGTTCCTTTTACCGGATCTTTTAAACCCGAAACTGAAGAATTTTGGAAGGTAAAAACTGTTTTTGGCGGAAATTCTGTATTTTGTGCGCCTGTTTCAACAGTGTTCGGCTTATAACCCATATCTATACCGAAACTATAATTGTCTTCCTGTTCGTCTTTTGCATACTTGAACGATTTAATGTTCTTGTGAAAATCAGACTGAGAATAAGTGACCGCTTCGTCATCATCAAACTCTGTATGAGCATTAATCGTAACCGCTGCGGGTTTAAACGGGGCTGTTAATTGACCGTACACTTCTTCTGTGGAGTACGCTCCTGATGTGTTGTTCACTTCCATAATGATATCTCTTATATTGGTACTATATACTTACTTGTTATACATATATATTATATATCATTTTTCTATGCTCCAAAACCCCATGTTTCAAACATGTTTACAAATCTTTACATTTATTCGAAAAATAAAGCGGTGACATGTGTCTTGTATCACCGCTTTAAATATATCTGTCAGATTATTTTTCGACTGTTATTTTGAAACAAAAACGGATGAATTTGATCTTGATTTAATTTCCTCTTCTATTTTTGAAATAAATTCATCAACGCTGAATGTTCCGACCTGACCTATTCCGCGTGCACGAACAGCGACCGAATTAGTTTCAATTTCTTTATCGCCGATTACGCAAACGTAGTTAATCTTCTTGTCCTGCAAACTTTCTCGAATTTTGTAATTCATAGATTCCGAACGGTCATCAAGGTTTGCTCTTATGCCTGCTGCACGCATTTTTTTATAAACCTGTTCAGCGAAATCTACATGTTTTTCATTTGAGATAGGAACAATATTTACTTGAGTAGGAGCAAGCCAAAGAGGGAAGCATCCGGCATAATGCTCAATCAAGATGCCGTGGAATCTTTCCATTGAACCGAAAATTACACGGTGGAGCATAAGAGGAGTCTTCATACTGCCGTCTTTATCCTGATATTTGATATCAAATCTTGCAGGAAGGTTAAAGTCAAGTTGGATTGTAGCACACTGCCACGTTCTTCCTATTGCATCCTTAACTTTGAAGTCAATTTTCGGACCGTAGAATGCACCGTCACCTTCATTAATGTCATATTTCATTCCTCTGCGTTCCATTGCTTCTTTGAGTCCTGCTTCTGCTTTGTTCCAGTTTTCAATCTCACCGACAAAACTTTCCGGACGGGTAGAAAGTTCAACCTCAAATTCCATGTTAAATATTGCCATTGTGTCAGCAACAAAATCGATGATAGCATTGATTTCATCAACCAATTGTTCCGGTGTACAGAAAATATGAGCATCGTCTTGAGTAAAACCTTGAACGCGAGTTAAACCTGAAAGCGCGCCGGATTTTTCTTTTCTGTATACTGTTCCGAGTTCTGCCATTCTTAAAGGTAATGAACGATAAGAATATCTGTTTGCCTGATAAATCAGAATGTGGAACGGACAGTTCATCGGTTTAACAACATATTGATCGTCACTATCCTCATCTTTTTGTACAAAGAACATATTTTCTTTGTAATGATCCATGTGTCCTGAAATTTCCCAGAGAGTAGACTTAGCGATTTGCGGAGTATTAACTATAACGTAACCGCGTTTTCTGTGTTCTTCTCTCCAGTAGTTTTCAATTTGTTCACGAACGCAGGCGAGATTTGGATGCCACAGAACGAGTCCGCCGCCCATTTCTTCGCGGGTTGAGAATAGGTCTAATTGTTTGCCCAGTTTTCTGTGGTCACGTTTTTCTGCTTCTTCCAAGAATGTCAAATATGCCTGTAAATCTTCTTTATTCCAGTAAGCAGTCGCATAAATTCTCTGAAGCATTTTGTTCTTCTCGTTACCACGCCAGTATGCACCCGCAACTTTCAGTAACTTAATTGCGTTTCCTTTTATATAAGATGTATTCGGGATGTGAGGACCTGCACAAAGGTCGTTAAACAGAACATTTCCGTCTTTGTCTTTTGTAAGATACAATGTCGGATTATCATTTTTATGTTCTTCCAAGAGTTCTGCCTTATAGATTTCACCCTGTGACTTAAACTCTGCAATTTTGGCATCAACATCTTCAACATAGTATTTCTCAAATGTGAGATTTTCTTTGATAATGTTTTTCATTTCTTCTTCAATTTTGACTAAATCCTCTTGGGTAAAAGCGTACCCGTCAGTCAAGTCAAAATCGTAGTAAAAACCGTCATCCGTTGCCGGCCCTATGGCTAACTTTGCCTGCGGAAACAATTTTTGAACGGCTTGTGCCATGATGTGAGAACAAGAGTGTCTCAATGTTCTTAAAGTTTCGTTGTTCTTTTCCATATTTTTCTCTTTCTATCCTTTTGGGGAGTAAATATTTGCCTATTATTAGTAGTCACATCTACCGGTCAATTACATTTACCCCTTTACCCCCGGGTGGATCCCCGTAACTGTTACTAATACAGTTTATCACAAAATCACTACATAAAAAACGTAATAATAAAATACAAAACAACAAACCGAAAAACCGATTTGCTGTTTGAGATAATTATAATTGTTATGCTTTATTAATATTCGGAATTTTTAACAACTCTCAGCATGTTATCTCTGTTTTTTTGTAAATCCGCACATGCGTTTATGTATGATGAACGCTGTATTTTTGCTGTTTTTACAGACACATTTTTTTCATAAATATCCTTGACGAAACGCTTTTCGGTAATTTCGGATAAATAATTTTTAAACTTCTGAATTGTGCCGCCAACTTTGGATACTTTCCTGAATGTTGCAGCAATAGGAAACATATTATGAAGTTTCCCTTTGATATCACCAAGTTCCATATCATTGCTGCCTAAAACGATTAAACCGTTTTTATTTTCATAAAAAGTTACACCATTTGCGTATTCCCTTATCTGTACTGCATCCTCGCCCTCACCGATTGTTTTTATCTGTATCAAAAGCGGTCTTACTTTTTTGTCCGGTGAGGCGTATTTTAATACTCTTTTGATTCCCTTTGCCATAGTTCTTGGTTTTGGAGACACATAACCTTTTATATTATGTACACTTAACATATCCGTACCTTTCTTTATTAATCGTGTTTAATTTTTGCGTTTACTTTTATATCGAAACATATAAATAAAGTTTTTGCCTTATAGTCACAGAAAGTTTACAAAATTTAATAATACAATAATTTTGGTATAAATCTGATTATTTCATTCTTTAGCATGATAAAAATGACGAAAAAAATGTTATAATACATGTTAGACGAGGTTTTATATGAAAAAAATCTGCACTTTTCTTATACTCCTATCTCTTGTATCAGTTTTAACCGCAGGATGTGCGACAAATTCCAACAAGCCGAACATGATACAGTCAAAGCGCCGTTTTGCAGAATATGTTGAGCCCCAAGGAAACGTAAATAAAGATGTTATTGACCTCTCGGAAGGTCCAAAACAAAATTACAATGCACAACTTGGGCCACAGAACCTCAATTTTGACATTAAGATTGTTGATCCTTATTAATAAATTATGGAAGATTTAAACAACAGAAAATTTGTCGGAAGACTCATTTTTTCCGTATTAACCTCCAGAAGGTCTGTGCGGGAGGCAATTGCGCTTTTTCCCGACAGCATGGACAAAAATATAGAGTGTGCATACCATGCTCTTGTTCATTATGAAGCGGATGAGGATATGAGATACCAAGACATTGAATACCGCGAGGAACAGGACGATTATCTTGAATTTATAGCCCAAAATCTTGTTGAAGGGAAAGAACTTCCGAGAAATATTATTGCAGATTATGAAGATTATTACAAAGGGGTTGCAAAACCGTGGGTTGCAGGAATAAAAGGGTTTTTAAAGGAATTTGCGAGATTCATCAACACTTAAACATCAAGACACTTGCAATAATTTGGATTTTGTGCAAGAATGAATTATGGAAATAAAGTGTAACTTTCACCACCAAATTGTGAATAACAATTACACCCCCAAGAAAGAGAGGGTTCCAGAATTTCGCGGATACGAGAGTGTGCTGCTGAGAGAGGTGGGAGAAAGTGCGGATAAGTTTGTGAGAAGACCGGTTGCGATGAAAAGTGCGACCGGTCTTCACGGTCTTGGCAAGAAATTACACAAAGCGTTTGCTCCGGTGAGAAGATTCACGGAACAATACAAGCATAACATCAAACACACTTATGACCACAAAATAATTTTTGCAATGGTCGAAAAAGAGTTGTTTGGCACAAATTCAATCGACAGTATTACTCATGATTTGGATAAATTAATACTATATTCTCTTGGTTTTTCAAAATCATTCGTATCCAAATTTCACAGAAAACACTCGGAACATCACTGCGAAAGCGGTAAGCGACCTAATCTCAGAAGCATGATTTGTGATAACGTTGCATCTTCACCTGAATTTAAACCTGAAAAGAAACTTTCATTAAGAGATTATTACCAATCTTCTGAAGATTTGCAAAGTGTAGAAGGTCTGGGAGATATCTTAGAAAAATATAACTACGGTGAAAATATTGATTTTAGTAAAATTAAACGTGCGAAGAGTACAAAACAACACAATGCACTTCGATTTGTTGCTGACATTGCCAAAGTAATACCTTTAGTTTTGGCAAGTCTGGTATAAGTTTGCATCCATAATATAAAAGGCGGATTGAAGAGTTCAATCCGCCCGATTTAATTGTTTTTGGTATGTATCTATTTTATTTCTTTAACTTCCGCCCAAATTGTCATATTATCATTATCATAATCAATAATATCAATTATTCTATAGTACGGGAGCGGTGCAGTTGAAATATGCACAACATCATTAACCGTCTGCTCGTTGTTTACACCAAAATGCCCCGCAACAACCGCTTTGACATTTTTGTGTTTTGACAGAACTTCCAAATATTTATCCGATTTGAAAGTATAATACGTTTCTCTTTTTGCCGGAGGAACGACAGGAAAATGCTGAAGAATGACAACAGGTTTTTCGGAATATAAGACCAAATGAGCATCCAACCACTCAAGTACATCATCTTTATAAT
>JAFXYU010000172.1 GCA_017541565.1 bacterium
ATGCTTGAATTACAGGGTTCTGATAAATTCAAGATTAGGAATAATATTGCAAAATTTAATATTAAACTCGGTAAAAATCAGGACGGTATATTAATTTTAGAAGATTTGGCTCTTCTTTCCCAAAATGCATATGATATAACTTTGGAATTGGCAAGTGCATATATTTCGGTAAAAGAGTATAAAAAGGCACTTGAAAGATATATGCTTCTTCTCAACAATGCTAACCAAAAAGAAGCAAAAATGGTGAATATGCTTATATGTGAATTGTATATTATTTGGGCAATTGACAGAGCACAAGATGGGAAATTTGAAGAGTCAGACGGATATTTAAGAAATGCAATGCAATACAATCCGCTCAATCCTGAGGTTTATTATTCAATGGCAAAAAATTGCTTTTTACAAAAAAATTACAGCGGTGCGGTAGAGCAGATAACCAAAGCCATAGAATATGACAAAGATAACGCAAATTCTACAAAAAATTTGTTGCTGCTTGCAGATTCGCATCACAATTTAGGGAATTTCTTTGAAGAAAAGAAGGCATTGTCTGACCTTTTGAAATATGATGAAAAAAGTTCCGAAGGTTTATTGAGGCTCGGAATAATGTATTCCGCTCAGCATGATATGAAAAATGCGGAGGAAACGTTCAAGGCGGCATTAGAAAGCAATCCGGAATTGATTGATGCAAAATACAATCTTGCATTGATATATGAAACCAACAATAAGGATAAAGCAAAAGAATTGTATATGGAAATTCTTGAGGATGACCCAACCAATGAAGAAGCAAAAAGAGCATTGAGTGATTTATCGGTGTCGGATACTTTTTAAATGTCTTCCGGAATATAAATTATAGTGTCATCAAGATAATTTATCGCATCTTGAAAACTCACTCCTCTTGGTACTATTCTTTGGTAATCTTTTACAATTGAAAGAACATCACTTGTGGATATTCTGATTATTCTTCTGCTGCCGTTTTCTGATTCGATTATTTTAGCCATTTTATACCTCTCACAAAGTATAAACGGCAAAAAAAAATAATACTTTAAAAAAATCATTTTTATACGTTAGAAAACTTTTTTGTAGTTAGAATATAAACTTCAAAATTTTCTTTTTTGTTTGAAGAACAGGCAGAAATGCAGTAATTTTCCATCATTAAAGTATGTTCCTTTTTCTCTTCTTCTCCGAGTTTGTACCTTGCTTCATACAATGTCCATTCTTTATAAAACTCTTCTTTTGTATCAGCATTAAAATTCATTCTTTTTGCAATTTTGGAAAAATTCCGTTCAGTCATTTCTTCAATATCTATTCCGCAATTATAATCGGAAATTCCAAAAATGGCATAATTACCGCTGTGGCTTATAGTAATATGTTTTTCGCGGGATTGAAGTATCGGTTTTTCATTCTCAAATATAATTGTTCTGTTTGAAATTTTATACACATGTTCAAGAATTCTGTCCATCATCAAATATGAAAAACAGTGTTCTTTTAATTTCTTGGAATTGGCAATTTCTCTTTTTTTAAATTCCAAAAGTATTTTTTCTTCAATATTATCAGCGCCCGCTGTTTCTATAATAAAAATATCCATAATTTATTTAAAAAATTTTATAATATTGCTTCTTTCAATTGTCTTTTGTTCGGCAGTATCCAGATTTTTTACGGTTACTTTGTTCTGTGAAATTTCATCTTCGCCGAGAATGACTGCAAATTTCGCTGTTTTTGATGCTTTTTCAAGTTGTTTTACAAATTTCTTATTACTCAAATCGAATTCTGTTGTTATATTTTCAGCGCGAAGTTCCTCCGTAAGTTTTAGGGCTTCTTTAACATCATTAGATATTACAAAAGCAGTTGTTTTTTTGTCTTCTATTTTACCTATCAATGATGCCAGTCTTTCCATCCCCATTGCAAAACCTACTGCCGGAGTGTCCTCCCCGCCAAGATTTTTTACAAGAGAATCGTATCTTCCGCCTCCGCACACAGCATTCTGAGAGCCAAGAGAGTTCGATTTTATTTCAAAAACTGTTCTGTTGTAGTAATCCAAACCTCTTACAAGGAGTTTATTTCTTTCATATTTTATTCCTAATGTATCAAGATACTCTTTAAGTGTCTTAAAATGTTCGGCGCATTCCGGACAAATAAAATCTCCTTGAATAACAGCCTGAATTTCCGATTTGGCAAAAATCTCCTGACATTCCGGACTTTTACAGTCCAAGAGTCTCAGCGGATTTTTTTCGTATCTTGATTGGCAGTCTTCACAAAGATTTGACAGATAAGGTTTTATAACCGCTTTTAATTTTGTCTTAAATTCTTCCCTGCATACGGGACATCCGAGAGTGTTAAGTTCGACGGTTAAATCGTTAAGTCCCAGTGCTTTAAGATAATTTATTGCCATCAATATTACTTCGGCATCGGCAGAAGGCTGTTTTATCCCGAAAACTTCTATTCCTACTTGATGGAATTGTCTTTGTCTTCCTGCCTGTGGACGTTCATAACGAAACATGGGACCTTTATACCAGAGTTTTATCGGAGCCGATAACCTGTGCATGCCGTTTTCAATAAAAGAACGGACAACTCCTGCCGTGTTTTCAGGTCTGAGAGTTAATGAACGTTCGGATTTTTCAAAAGTGTACATTTCTTTATTTACAATATCCGTGGTATCTCCTACTCCTCTTGCAAATAATTCTGTTGCTTCAAAAATGGGAGTACGGATTTCTTTTGCACCGTATTTCGTAAAAATTTCATTTGCTTTTTCTTCCATAAAATGCCAAACGGACATTTCTTCCGGAAGAATATCTTTTGTACCTTTTTGAATTTTTATTATTGCCATTTTTTTATCCTCTGAAATCAATAAGTTAATTGTACAACAAAAATGCTCTCAACCTTGTTTTTGAACATGAATAAAAAATGCAAAAAATATCAATTGTAAAGTTTTGTAAAATCTGCCTAATTTTTTTTCTAATTCGGTATTGAACTTAACAAAAAAATACAATTTCTGAAATGCTCGTTCTGATTGGGCTTCGCCAAAGTGTGACGAGCGTTTGTAAACATTTTTTACAAAAAATACACAAACTCCTCAAGTTTTTGAAAACCAATCCGTAAACACGGATATCGAAGGTTGAAAACCGTAGAAAAAACATTAAAAGGTATACAAAAACAGGAGTATGTATTGTGAAAAAGGTATTATTGGTATTTGTGGCATTTATGTGCTTAACACTCAATCAGGCGTTTGCCTACAGAGCGTCAGATTTTTCTTCTGATTCAAAAATTATCGCAGCAATCAACATGTTAGAACAAGCCGGTGAAACGGATGTTTTGAGAAACTTGCAAAGACATGCAATCAGAGTTTCTTTTGATGATTTATCATCTGTGTCAATCAGCAGCAGTAAGGCTTATGCAGTAAGCACTTATAACAGATACGGTTCAAGAGTTATAATGATTAATTCAATATACAGAAATGCACCGACAGAACAAATTGCTTGCTTAATTGCACACGAAAGTTGTCACACTAAACAAGTTGCAGATTTGCAGGAAGAAACTACAGCAACTCAAAAAGAAGCAGCAACTTGGATTAGATTGAAAAATTCTTCTAAAGTTTATCCGGATTCAAAATTGACAAGAAGATTAGACAACCTAAGCGGTCTATATCTCGCATCAACTAGCGGAAATAACTTAGTACAACAAAAAATTGCATCTAACGGTTTTTACAGAAGCCAGTTGGGACTTTAATAAAAGTTTTATGCAATAATACCTTTTTCAGCCGGACGGAGAATTCCTGAGCCGGCTTTATTTTTTTTATGCAACATCATATAATTCGGCATATTTGAGAAGCGCATTATATACGGCAGGAAGAATTTTTCCTTCGCGAACTTCCTTATACAAAACCAAAAGAGCATCAAGTCTTGAGAGTTTCCGTCTGTAGACTCTTCTTTCTCTGAGAGCGCTGTATTTATCCGCAATCGAAATTATTTGAACGCCCAAATCGGCAGATGTATTTTCCGAAGAAAGTGCAGGATATCCAGAATGTTTTAAATTTTGGTGATGGTATTTAATCAGTGCAAGTGTTTCATCCGGCAGGTTTTGGGTTTTCAACAGTTCATACCCCAGAGTCGAATGTATATTCATAATTTTTCGCTCTTTCATATTTAACTTTGCGGGTTTATTCAAAATTTTTGAAGGAATCAAAACTTTACCCAAATCGTGGAGCATTGAAGCCTCTTTCAAGGTATCCATATCTACTTGATTTTTTATTCCCTCGGACAAAATTGAGTATACTCCCATTGCAATATTGCAGGTGTCATTCATGTGTCCGCCGGTTAATTCTTTAAGCGTTTTTATATTGATGAGCGGTTTTATATGATATCTGCGCAAGATTTTTTGTATCAACGGATTGGATTTAATCATATTTTGCACAACGGACTTGTGCAATTTTTCATCCTTATCCATGTTTAAAAATATTTTTCCAAGAGAATCTTTGAACACCAGAAAACTGTGCTTACTTATTTGTATAGCACCGCTCAGGCTGATTTTTTTCTCTTTTTGGGGGGAAGTAATACTCATCACACACCGTAGGAATATGCTCTTAACAAAAGTTTACAATAAATTTCCGTTTTTTGCAAATAAAATTTTGTCAGATGTGCATTATTCTTTTGGCTAAGGTCTTTTTTTCTAATCTGAGTAAATATTTTTTTAGGAGGAAATTATGACAGAAAACAGATTTTTAAATTATTTATTAACGGAGGGAGTTCTTTCGATTTTACTCGCTTTGTCCGTATTAATACTTCCGAAAGTTACGGAGGTTTCTTTTATGTTTGCATTGAGCCTTGTTTTAATAGTTTATGGCGGATATAAAATGACCACATCCTTTCTCTCAAGGAATTTTATTCGTTATTATGTTATGGAAATTGTGTCTTCCGGTATTTTATTTTTCACCGGCTTGGTTATGATGATTTTGCCGGTTATAGATATGATAGCGGTTGTATCTGTTCTTGGTATATATTTTGTTTTACAAAGTATTTCAATGACGTCATTTTTATGTCAAGCGAAAAATATTATTAATTTTCCGCAAATTAATACCTTGCTGCCGCATCTCCAACTTTTATTTGGAATTATACTGATAATACTGTTTTCGACGATATGGGCAGCAGGAACTCTTTTTTGTTTGAATTTTTTGATAACTGGGGTAATGCTTGTAAATATGTACATAACAAAAAAATTAGAGATTTAAGTCATACAGGATTTTTAATCCCATAAGAGTCAAATTCGGATTAATTACGTCATACTTATTTATATATTTTGAAACTAAACTCGAAAACCCTCCGGTTATGATTATCGTAGGTTTTGATTTCAATTCTTTTTCGCACTCACTTAAAAGTCCTTCTATTGCACATACATGACCGCGGATTACACCGGAAAGGATATTTTCTTCCGTATTGCTGCCTATTACAAAATTTTGTTCTTTTATTTCAACAAGAGGCAATTTCGATGTTTTTCCGCATAAAACGTCCAGTTGAAGTCCTATTCCCGGCATGATAATTCCGCCCGTAAAATCACCGTTTTTATCTATGATATCAAAGGTTGTTGCAGTACCCGCATCAACAACAACAGCAGGCAAATTGTACAAATTCTTTGCGGCGCATACGTTTGCAATTCTGTCAGCACCTGCTTCTTTCGGATTTGCTGTAATTATATTAAATCCTAAGTTTAGTTCACTTGATACTATAACAGGCTCAATACCAAAAAGAGTTTTTACGGTATCTTTTATTATTTCGGAAAGTTCTTTTACCACTGAACTGATAATGCATGAAGTAACAGAATAATTCTTCAGTTCAGAGAGGAACAGTTTTATGTATTCATTTTTATTTAAAGATTTATCGGAGTTAAGTCTGAAAGTGTAAATCGGAGAGTCTCCGTCAAAAACACCTGTAGTAATATTTGTGTTACCTATATCAATAGCCAAGAGCATTATTCTATACCGTAGTTTTTAAGAGTGTCATCTATAAGTGTTTTCATTTGTTCTCTGACATCGTTTGGGGTTCTGATTTCGCACAACTCATCATACCTCATAAGTCTTGAAAACAACATTTCGGAATTGTAACACCGATTGGATATGGTTATTGAATCATCTGTGTCAGAAGTGTTAATAACGGTTTCTTCCGGTCTTAAATCATATCTTTTTGCCAGTTTACCTTTAAGTTTAAATACAATTGACTGTTCTTTATCGTATCCTAGGAAATTTTCGTCAGTTGTATGTATTCCGGCAAGACGTCCCGCATCTATCATTCTTATTCTGTTTTTACAATAAATAAGGAAGAATACCTTTCCTTTTTCAGTTACAATGTCGACAGGGATACCTTTAAGTTCGTACCTGTTTTTAAATAACAAAACAACTTTTTTCCTGTTGTTTAAGGCTCTTTCAAATGATTCAAAAGCCGAAACAAGAGAGTCTTTTTCAAAGCGGGTAATTTTTTTATTTGCATATCTGTTTAAGATATCAATAAAACTTTGGAATATATTTTGTGATTTTGAAGACATTTCTTCATTAATTACATCTTTTAATTTCTGAAGAATGGCAACTTCGTCATCTTTTAATTGAAGTCCAAACGGTAATTTTGCCAAAAAATATTTATTTTGGATTTTAGGAATATCAATAAGACATTGTCTGCAGGTGTTAATATATTTGCTGACAACACTGTTATTGAAAATCGGTTCAGGCTCATTTTCATTTAATTTTTCGATAAGTTCCGCCATTGTATAATCACCCTTCATCAACAGTTTCAGGGTTTTTAAGACTTGTATGGAGGACTGGTTTGTTTTAAGAGAGTCTTTTTTCATCCTTTGTAAATCTCCCTCATTGCTAACAATTTATCTATGACCTTTTGTCTGATATCATTAGGTTCAAGCACTATGCAGGCTGAACCTAAAGACAACATTCTCTGTATTGCGACAAATTCATTATGGTATTGACCGACTATGATTTGACTTATGTCATCGTGTGATTCAATTATTTTTTCACAATCTTCTATTCCGGCAGAGTTAAAATTTTTCAGGAAAAATTTTACTTCAACGGGTTTATAATTACTAAACTCTTCATCCGTTTTTGAACGGCTTATGATGCTAGGGATTCGCTTTACGGGAAGCATTACCGGTTCATTTTTATCAATGTCATAGCCCATCAAATATACCTTGTCGTTTCTAAATTCCATTTTTTGAGCAACGATATTTTTTGATACGGTTTTTGAATTTCCTGCGTCTTTATATTGAATACATATAGTATTTTGGTGTCGGCAATCTTTGATAAGTTCTTTCAGTTTTTCTTTGTCGATGTGTTTAAGCGCCGAAACTCCGAGCAATTGCTCCTTAATTTCTTCATCAAATACAAATTCTGCAATCTTTGAAAACAGTAAGTCATACTTGAGCAGCAAATCTACGCTTGCACCTTCTTTTAAATTTTTATAGGCACGTTTTAATATGTTTACTTGCTCAGAGGTTATTTCCAAACCAAAAGGATGTTTTTTCAAAACGTACTTATAATTTGTTTTCCCGCTTGAACGTGATATCTCACATCCCATTGTACGCAGTGTATTCATATCAATTCTTATAATATCATCGGAGTTGTCCGGATCAATAAGTTTCATTTCCAAAAATTTGTTTCTTATTTCCTCGAGAGAACGTGGTGCTTCAATTAAAAGCCCCAACATTGTAAGTCCTCTCATGCCCGTCAATGATATTTGACAGAAGTCTGTTTTTTCTTCCGCTGTAATCACAATAGCCCCTTTTAAACTCGCGTGTTCTATATTATTAATTACACAAATTTGTCAAATATTCAAGAATGTTCTCAATAAACTCGTCACTAATTGCACTGAACGGTAAGACATCTCCGCCGAAGATTTTTTTCGTATTATTAATTACGTTTAGGCGTTTTCCTCGCGGAACATAATCTATCTTGGTAACAATGGTAAAAATCGGAAGATTATATGCTGCAATCCATTCTCTCATTTGAAAATCATTCTTTTGTATGTCATGTCTTGCATCTATAAACTGTATGAGTGATTTTATCTGTTTTCTTTCCAAAAGGTATTTTTCAAGATTTTTCTGCCATCTTGCTTGCGCCTCTTTTGATACTTTTGCATACCCATATCCGGGAAGGTCGGCAATCATAAATTTGTCGGAAAAATTAAAAAAGTTAATGAGCCTTGTTTTTCCGGGAGTGTTGGATGTTTTTGCAAGTTTTTTATTATTGGCAAGAGTGTTTATAAATGAAGATTTTCCCACATTTGAGCGTCCGAGAAGAGGAAATTCAAACAAAGTACTTTCAGGACATTGGGAGAGATTTTCAGCACTTTTTATAAAAGAAGCACTAAGCAGTTTCATTAATTTTCTCCTCTTTTTCCTTCAATTGTTTTTTGTGAGTAACAAGCGAGAGAAGGCGGTAGAGTTTCTCATTATTAACCACGGTAATTTGTGCGTGATTTTTTAGCATACTCACATCGACGGAAGGTTTATTTGCGAAAATATTTCCTGTTTGAATACTGACTATTTGTATAAAATTGTCTCTTAGTATGCTGAGTGGTTCTTTTAAAAAAGTTTCAAAAGTTTTAAATATGTTCATCTTTGTTTGCTTTAATTTTGCCTGAAAATATTGTATAATATTTGCGGGAGATTGTAAACGGTTTGGATACGACCAGTAAGAAGTATATAGAAGAATTTAAAACATATTTGAGCGTGGAGAAAAACTTTTCCG
>JAFXYU010000173.1 GCA_017541565.1 bacterium
ACGGGTTATTAATCATCGACAACACTCACAGAATTCTTAGGGCAACTCCAAAAATCAGTGAATGGTTTAATATAGACGGCAAAAAACTAATGGGGAATTTTGCATCGGATTATATTACATTACCTGCCGATAAAAATATTGAGGCACTTTCGGAAGATGATATTATCCTGAATAATGACAGAACCTCAAACTTTGTAGCAAGCAGTATGGAACTTAAACTGGAAGATAAGAAAAAACGATTCATTGTAATAATTAAAAATGTTACCGACCAAAGAGAACTTGAAAATCTAAAAGAAGATTTTGTAGCAACGCTTACACACGACTTAAAAGTACCTATTATCGCTGAAACAAATATGCTGGAACTTTTTCTTAACGAAACATTCGGGAAAATTTCAGATAAACAGGAAATTGCATTAAAAAACATGCAATCTTCCAACAGAGAATTATTGGATTTAGTTCAAATAGTACTTGATACTTATAAGTACAAAGGCAAAAATATACGTTTATACCGTGAAAACATAATGTTGAAAGGTTTTATTGAAGAAATAATAGATGAAATGCGTCCCATTGCAGATAAAACAAAAAACCACCTGGACTTTATTCTCCCTCGTGATATTCGTGTTTTTGCCGACAGAATACAATTAAAACGAGTGATTAAAAATCTGATATCCAATGCCATTTCTTACGGCGAACCCAATTCTCCCATAGAAATCAAAATCGGAGAAATCCCAAAATATATAACAATTAAAGTAAAAGACTACGGAGCGGGTATTTCCGAAAGAGATATTGGTAAAATTTTCAACAAATATTATTCCGCTGCTAAAAAATTCAGAAAAATCGGAACGGGATTGGGATTATATTTAGCGTTTCAAATTATAAAGGCTCACGAAGGAGATCTTACTGTTGAAAGTAAAGAGGGCGAATTTACTGAATTTTGCATTAAAATACCCGCAACAACCGATTCAAATTTGTACTATGGTGAATAAATGATATTATATGATACAAAATATTTGCAATTAAAAAAGACATCTTCAAAAACAGGAAATGATTGGGTTTATGCACATCGTCCGAATATTACAAACGTAGTAGTTATTCTTCCTGTTATTAACAAAGAAGAAACCGTATTTTTAATAGAAGAAAGACCGCCTATTACGGCAGAATACGGAACAAAGAAAACAATAGGACTGCCCGCCGGTTTGGTCGGGGATATACGAAAAAATGAAACAATCAAGGATGCGATAAGAACTGAACTTATGGAAGAAACCGGACTTAAAGCAGATAAGATTAAAATATTATCAAATTGTATTGCATCATCAGCCGGATGCACATCAGAAACTTATACAATTGCATTGGCAGAAGTTAATAACTATAAGATTATTGAAAAGCCGATTGATGACGGCGGAGTAATTATAAACAGAGTACGGGTAAAACTTGCTGATATAGACATTTGGCTTAAAGAACAAGAAAAAAACGGTTACATTTTGACCGCTCAAATGCTTTCAGCACTGTACTATCTAAAGGAGGAAATAAAATGATAACAAAAGGCATAAGAGGTGCTATTACCGTAGACGAAAACAGTCCTGAAGCAATAGGCAGCGCTACAATTAAACTCCTAAAGGAAATCTTAAAAGTCAACAATATAGAGATTGACTCTATTTCTCATGCAATATTTACGTTAACAAAAGACCTGAATGCGGATTTTCCCGCAAAATATGCAAGAGTTAACCTTAAATGGAAAGATATACCTATGATGTGCTTTCACGAATTGGATGTACCAAATTCTCTTCCAAAATGTTTGAGAGTATTAATCGTTGTTAATTGTTCGGAAGCATTTGAACCGGAATTTGTATATCTTGAAGGGGCAAGTAATCTAAGAAAATGATAAAAGTATTAATAGTTGACGATATAAGAGGATGGATTGATTTTCATTCTGCTGTTATAAAAGAATTATTCGGAGAAAATGCGGAAATTTATAAAGCAGAATCAGCCGCAGAAGCGAATAACAAACTGATTGAAAATACAAATTCACCCTACGACATTATTCTTACAGACCTGCAAATGGAAGACGACTATGCACCGAAACTGGCGGGAGAATGGTTAGTAGAACAAATTAAAACATTCTCTCAATACTATAGAACCAAAATTGTCATCATTTCCGCATCATACAATGCCCGTATGATTGCGGACAATCTCGGAGTATTCTGCATACCAAAAACAACCGCCAGGACATGCATATCTGCTTATAAAGAAATTTTGCTCAATTAATATCTTGCAAGATACTTGTCAATTTCCCACTGAGAAACGTAGGTCCTAAAGTTATCCCACTCTATTCCTTTTGCGGTAACAAATTCTTCCAATATATGGGGACCAAGCGCCGTCTTGGCTATCAAAGATTTTTCAAGACAGTCGAGAGCCTCCTTTAAACTTCCCGGGAGAGATTCAATGTGCATTCTCTTTCTTTCTCTGTCAGAAAGTTTGTATATATTGGCATCTACAGGCTTTGGCGGATTAATCTTATTTCTGACGCCATCAATACAAGCTGCAAGTATGGTTGCAAATGCCAAATACGGGTTACAACTCGGGTCAGGTGAACGAAGTTCTACACGAGTTGATACACC
>JAFXYU010000174.1 GCA_017541565.1 bacterium
ATTTTTTTAAGAAACCAAAATAATCAATTTATGGAAGCATTTATAACAAAACCTGTAAAAAATAGTTCACATGGAAAAGACGCAATTAAATCATATTTTCAAACAGAATTTAAACCAAATGGTTTATTAGCGGAAGACATTGCAGAATTTTCCGGAAAGATTTGTGATGAGATTGGGCATAACTCAATAGACCTTGAGTGTGGTGCAAAACTTAATACAGGAATTGACGATATAAAACTCTATTTAAAAGGGTTATTAAAAGCCATAAACGGTTAGTTTGATATTGATTAAACTGTAAAAATATAGTATAATCCTCTTGTATTCCAATTAAAAGGACAAGAAGATGAGTGAAATTTGCGCGAATTGGACTGAATGGCTAAAAAAGAATCGTTTTGCAGGACAGACTCCTGAGATGATAGAGCAAACAACAAGATGGCTGGAGGCTGTTCGTGATGTTATATTAGTTTATGCTGAAATTCAACCTCACGAAACCGTTTTAGATATAGGGTGCGGAACAGGCTTGCTTGCGTTTAAAGTATTGGAGATGCAAGAATGCAAAGGAAATGTCATTTTTTCTGATATGTTTCAGGACTGTCTTGATGATTGCAAGAAAATTCTTGATGAATCTGGAGTAACCGAGGGGTATGAATTATTGAAATGCCCTGTTGAGCATATTGCACTACCTATGAGTACGGTTCATAAGGCGGTTATGCGTTCGGTTTTAGTTCATGTGGTTAATAAACAACCGGCAATAAACGAAATATACAGAGTTCTAAAGCCGGGCGGAAAATTCTGTGCATTTGAACCGATTATTCGCTCTAACACAAGATATTGGGAAATTTTGGATTCTAATTTTATTAATAAGTATGAGGATTTTAAGCGTGTAGAAAATGAAATTATGGACAATCCGCTTGATTCTTTGTGTAATTTTGATGAACATACAATAAAAACAAATTTGGAGATTGCAGGTTTCTCTATTCCTGACGTAAAACTTCAAGAAGTAAAATCGAATTATGTTGTTCAGCCGAATATGGTTAGAGAATGGTTTAACAACCCGCCATCACCGACCCAGCCGTCAACAAAAGAGAGATTTTTGAAATATTTTGATTTTCCGACTGTTGAGAAGTTTATGAATCAGGTTGAACAGTATTTGACCGGAAGACAAATATCGCTCAAAACAAATGCGGTATTTATTAACGCAACAAAATAAAGGGTTTTTAATATGGACAAACAAACTGCAATAATTATACCTGCAAGATACGGTTCCTCAAGACTTGAGGGAAAACCGCTCTTAATCGCAGGCGGTAAACCTATAATCCAATGGGTTTGGGAAAAAGGGGGTAAGTGTAAAAATATAGACAGAGTTATTGTTGCAACGGATGATGAACGTATTTATAATACTTGTAAAGAATTCGGTGCAGAAGTCGAAATGACTTCTACGGAGCATAAAAGCGGAAGTGACAGAATATCGGAAGTCGTAAAGCGTCATACTGAAATTGGGTATATAATTAACGTTCAAGGGGATGAACCTCTTATTGAGCAAGATAATA
>JAFXYU010000175.1 GCA_017541565.1 bacterium
ACTGTTACCTATTGTCGGATGGCGTTTCCCTTTTTCCTTACCGGTACCGCCTAAGGTAACCTGCTGATATATAAGTACATCATCTCCAATTACAGAAGTTTCTCCTATTACAACTCCTGCGCCGTGGTCTATAAAGACTCTGTTACCTATCCTTGCCTTGGGGTGAATTTCAATTCCCGTAATAATCCTCGTAAGATATGAAATATATCTGGGTAAAAAAGGAACATTCCAATAAGCAAGTTTGTGGGCGATTCTGTGTGAAATCAACGCCTGAAGACCGGGATAGCAAAATAAAACCTCCGCAAGATTATTTGCGGCAGGGTCATTTTCATAAATAACTTTAATATCTTCTTTAATTTTATTGAATACACGCTTTAACATAAGACAAGTATCTCATAAAACACAATATTTTCAACCGATAATAATCGTCATTTTATATTACCCGTTTGGAGGAAATATTTATCTTGATATTAAGTTTATATAAATATTTCAAGAAAAACTCATTTTTTATAATATACTTGACTTGTAAGTTAACTAATCGGAGGAAAGAGAATGGAAAGTACAGTTTTAGAAAAAACTTCAATACATCCTTCTGCTGTAATACATCCGTCAGCAGAAATCGGAGAAGGTGTAATAATCGGACCTAACGTCGTTATAGGTGAAGGTGTAAAAATCGGCAAAGGTACAAGAGTTATTGCGAACGCATATATCGAATTTGCGGAAATAGGTGAAAACTGTACGATTTCTCCGTTTTCAACGATAGGATCAGAACCTCAGGATTTGGGTTACAAGGGCGAACCCACAAAAGTTGTAATCGGTAACGAAACAATAATAAAAGAAAACGTAACAATCCACCGCGGCGCTGCTTGCGGAGATTTTACAACAAGAATCGGTAACAAATGTTTGTTGATGGTCGGTTCACATATTGCTCACAACTGCGTACTTGCAGACCAAGTTATATTAGCAAATTTGGTAACTCTCGGCGGACATGTTCATGTCGGATTCGGAGCATTTGTCGGCGGTATGAGCGTATTCCATCAAAATATAAGAATCGGCGATATGGCAATTATCAGCGGCTTCTCCGCTTCACGTCAAGACATTTTGCCATACTCAAAAGGTGAAGGCAGACCGCCTGTTCCGAAAGGACTTAACGTAATCGCAATGAAAAGACGCGGAATTTCTCAGGAAATCAGAACAGCTACAAATGAAGCGTTCAAACTTTTGATTTCGGAAGAATATAATACTACTCAAGCAATTGAAAAAATTAAAGCGGAAATTCCGATGAACGAATATATTGAAAATATGATAGACTTTATTCAGACTTCAAAACGCGGAGTTCTTTTGAAATCTCACAAATCAGGATATCAATCTTTGGACGAAGAATAAAAAGGGAATTATAGTGAAAAAATCCGTATGTTTAATCCTGATACTTGTCTTGGTACTGGGTACTTGTTTGGGTGCAAGTGCATTTAGTTTCAAGTTCTGGAAGAAAAAAAATCAACCTGCCTCCGTTGAGCAGATTGCACAGGTTCAAGATTTTGAGATTCTTCCGACTATGAATACAAAATCAAATGCCAAAAATCAAGTTTGGGTTGGAACATTTCAACTTGTATGGAATGACTTAATTGACGAACTTTTAAAACAACCGGTAGAATTTGTCGGCTATAAATCAGTTATGGCAGAAAATCTAAATAAAAAGAGTTTCTCCGCAGACGAACTTTCCGAAAATTCTTATTATAAAACTTGGGGGCTTGTTTCACCCCAAATGAAAGATAAAATAACTAACGGAATAAAAGAAAAATTCAACGAAACCAGCGACCTGCTCGGAGGTGTTGATTGGACACCTGCGCCAAGAAAATACATTCTGTACGCAATGTTAAAAAAAGACTTTGAATACATAGAAAAATTTGCAAAACTCGCTGACGGATATTTTAACGGAAGTGAAGGAGAAGTAAAATACTTCGGACTTAACAGAGATTCTTCTTCGCAGGTGAGAAGTTCAATAAGAGTATTGTTCTACAACAATTCTGACGATTATGCAATAACATTAAAATCAAAACAAGGCGATATTGTTTATCTGTACAGAACAAATGATGACAAGACACTTGATGAATACTACACTGACGTAAAAACGAAAAGCACCAATTTTAAAGGCAAAAAGTTTCTTACTCCAAAAGATGATTTCAAAGCACCTATGATTGATTTTAAGGCGGAAAGACAATTCCCCGAACTGTGCAACAAACTCATTAAAAACACCGATTACATCCTTTCTCAAGCGATAGAAACGATACAATTCAAAATGAATGAAGCCGGAGTCAAACTAAAATCGGAAGCAATCATAGTTATGAAAGCGACATCTTGCTTGGGGCCTGTTGAAGAGCCAAGGTATTTCTACTTTAATGATAAATACGTTGTTTTCATTGAAGAAGAAGGGAAAAAACCATATTACGCAATGAAAATTACTGATGTTAAACGTTTACAACAGACTTAGCCTTTCCGAAAATTCTGTCCATTTCTTCTTTCGGAAAATATTTTCTGCTGTTATCAATGTCACGAATCACTTGCGATTCAAATTGCTTCATCATGCAAGTCGCGGAATGAATATGATGGAACGGCAATTCAGATATTTGATAATTGGTTTTTTTGTTTATTGTGTTCTGATAAAGAAGATAATTGTCGCCATATATTATTTTTAAATCTTCCGGAATAGGATAATACGATCTTTTGCGTCCGAAAATAGATATTCCCCAATCGCCGGTCAAAAGGTAATTTTTCATTGGTATGATTTTCGGCTTTGTACTTTTTTTAATCTTTGGCACTGCCATTCTGTTTTTATTATCATACGTTTTAATACAACCGGTGGATGGACCGACAAGTCCCGTCGACTCTTCGTCCAAAATGCCGGTTTCAAGAATCATAGAACATAAGTTTGGACAGATGAGTAAATCGTCATTCATCAAAACAAATTTGTCGTTTTTCGCAAGCCTTACTCCCAAATTCCAACTTTCATTGACATACAAATTCTGATTCGGCACAATAATTTCCGTTTTGGCAGTAATAATATCTTCCGCAATCGGAGTATCGACTTTATTATTTATAATTAAAATCTGGTTAACACCATCATCAGCAGTTAAAAGTTCTATAAGTTTCTTGAGTATATTAAGTTTAACCTGCATTGTCGGTATAATAACTGTTATAGACATCTTGTTCTCCTGTTTTATCCTTCTGCAAGAATGATAGTAAAATCACTGCCTACAGAAAAGTTTTCCGTAGGATCATATATAAATTGAACCTTGTTCAGTTCTGGCAATTTTTTCTGAAGCCAGTTAAAGAAATCTACGGAAACAGCATTCTTATTTGCAACAAACCTTGTGTGAGAAAGATGTGTAGTTTTAAGCATATTAACTTCAAAACCGAGTTCGTTCAACTGCTCCTTCATCCGCAATGCTTCCGATTCCCTCAGGGGAGAATACATTATTCCGCCTTTAAACCTTGATACATCAGCAGGTTGAACATCTCTATATATCATTCTGTCGATAACTTCCTGAGTCTTTTGAGGGTCAAGAATCCAATAACTTATATACCCTTTTTGATTCGGCGCTCCCGGAAGCGTTGCAATTTCTATCTTGTTTTCGTCAACTCCTCTTGCAAAAGCCGCATACTGAGAAAGTTCATAAAAACTCATATCCGTTTTTATATATGTTTTACAAATATTTAAAACTTCCGGAATCCTTGCAAGAGCATCAACAGATTTAAGTTTTTCTATTATAGATGTTGAAGACGCTTTAAATAGAGGAGATAAGGTTATATATGATTATGTTGATGA